>JBMSQQ010000010.1:0-52082 GCA_049423385.1 Silvanigrellaceae bacterium
CAGCCTTTTTATTTCGAATCCCCGAGGGTGAATGCTCTCGGGGATTTTTTTTGTTTGATCTCTTTCGAGTTTGATCTCTTTCGAAATTGATTCCGAGTCTTATTTTGCGAGTGATTTCAATTTCCAGGATTCTTGAACAAATCCAAATGTCCAAGAGCGCACTTCAGCGAGTTCTAACCAAACGTCTTGCACGAGATGTCCGGGTGCTGATCCGCTTTTTTCAAAAAGCGATAATCCATCGTGAATCAGGACCGGAATTTTCGTGATGGTCAGTTCATCGAGCAATCCGGCCTGCAGAAATGCCCGTACGATTTGGCCGCCATCCACATATGCTCTTTTGATTCCAAGAACTGCCAGGTGCTCACTGAGATCTTCGGGCGTCTTCGAGGTACATGATACGTTCTTTATCAACGCCGGAGGGATCGTGATCCCTTTTCTACTCATGACAAAAACTTTTTTCTCGCCATAGGGCCACTGCGGAAAGCTGAGCACTTTTTCGAACGATTTTCTGCCAAGTATCAAACAATCCACACTTGAGAAGAACATTCCAAATCCGCAGTCTTCGCCTGCCGGAACCATGCTGTTGGCTTTTTCGAGCCAGTCAATTTCGCCATTGGATCTGGCAATGAAACCATCAAGGCTTGTGGCAAGAAAAGCACAGAATTGAACGGCCATTGTTCGCTCCTTGGTGTTCACAACCAATTGGTGAGGCTCTGTTTTCTGAGCGCCTCGTAAAGAAGTGTTCTTTCGGTGACGACCATTTCGCGTTCGCACATTTTGCTGCCCAAATGTCCGCGATGATCATCATAGGGATTGCAAACCGCCAAACGGTTGTTTTCGAGTGGAGCTGCGCCAACATTCAGAAGATCGCTGAAGAGTTCGGTGTCGACGTCTGAAAAATCGCAAGTAAGCTCGCTGCCAGGAATATATTGGATGCCATGTGCCCGGGCGAGAGCCTTTGCAACAGTCGATTCATCGATGGCATGAATTTCCAGCAGGACGTCGGCTATGGACATTTTCCATTGCTCTGCAAGTCTGGATGCGATGGTCCAGTCAACATCATCGAGGTTGGACATTGTCCGGAGCGCTTGGAAAAGTTCTGGCAGCAGAATTTGATGATTTTGCATGATCTTAAGATGCGCCTGCGGGCAGAGCACGACGACGAATTTCCTGGATTCGCTTTTCTACCCTGAGTTTTGATGCCGACCACTCAACGTCGGATTCTATCTTCCATTTAGGAGCTTTCTCAAAGACTTTTCCGGCGGATTCAAAATATTTTAATGCTGAGGGAATGTCCCCGAGTGTGTATTTCAGTTCGCCGAGATGCTCCATGATGACTGGTTCATTGGGCTCAAGGAACAATGCCGAATTCAAAGCCTTTTCCGCCTCGCCATAGTTCTTGAGTTTAAAGTGCAACCACCCCAGAGAATCGAGAAAGAAGCCGTTCTTTGGCTCTTTTTGAACGGCTTTCTGAACAAGCGCCACAGCAAATTCAAGCTTTTGGTTGGCTTCGCAGAGTGTGTAGCCGAGATGATTGAGTGATTGAACGTGCTCCGGGTTTTTTGCAATCAGTTTTTCCAAAGCACTGATTGAAGCGATCCGGGAAACCGTATGTTCCAGGAATGCAGCGCGCAAATATTGAAGATCGACCGAATTCGGGAACTTCTGGAGTCCGAGGTCCGCGAATGATTGCGCTCTGTCGAATTGGCCCATTTTTGAAAATGAGCCAGCCAGAAACCTGTACTCGTCTTCACTTGGTTTCTTTGCCGTGTTTTCAGCGAAGTCGTTCAATAGAAGCACAGCTTCTTCGAATTTTCCATCTTCAATTTTGATTTGAATTGTCCGCTGCCTGGCTGGGCGCGAAACCTCACTCGAGTCGCCTATTTTTTGATAGAGCGCAAGTGCATCGGCATTGTTCTTCAGTCGTTCTTCGCACTGAGCAGCATAAAAATACATTCTGTCCTTGTCGTTCGCCTTTTCAACGAGGCTCAGAAACCTTTTCTTTGCTTCAGCAAAGTCGTCCAGTTGAAAAAGGACATACCCCAATTGAAAGACAAGATCCGGATCCATCTGATCTTCGGAATCGGATGTCGCTTCGAGTCTCAGCAAAAGTCTGCGGGCTTCTTGCATTTTATTTTGCTTGAGCAATTGAGTGACGTAATAGCGGGCGAGTGTATCGTTTTCCGGCTGTTTTTCATATGCCTCGCGAAAGTACCGTTCAGCAGCGGCCTCGTTGTTTTCTTGCGTTGCAATAAATCCTGCAAGCGTCCAGCCTTCAATATTGTCTGGCGAAATTCGGAGGAGCTTGTCGAGGAGATTCTTTGCCTCCTTGTAATTTTTTTCTTCAGTCCTGAGCCTTGCGAGTCGCAACAGGAAATAAGGAGACTGCGGCATTGTGTTGATGGACTGGAGGAGAATTTCCTTCGCTTTTTGTTTTTTACCCGATTCAATCAGAAGATTGATGTAACGAGCCGAAACTTCCTCATTTTTGAGATTCTTTTTGTATGTTGCATCGAGGATTTCCAATGCTTCTTCGCGATTGCCCTTGAGTTGTGCGATATACGAGCGGGCGAGTGCTGGTTCGGGACTCTTGCTGTAAAGCAATTGTAATTTTCTGGCGATTTGTTCGCCCTCTGTGAGATCGCCGCCAAGCGTCACCAGTCGAACCAACTCTATTCCAGAGACAAGCGTCGGTTGCGAATTGAAAACGGATCGCATCAGTCGTGTGGCTGGTTCAATCTGCTTTTGGTTTATAAAGTTTTCAGCAATCAAAAATGCGAGGTCTGCTTCGGCTTCCGACAGGGGGCCCTTCGAGAGCTGTTCTAAGAGCTTGTCCCATTCTGCACCCGACTTTTGGGAGGGTGCTTCTTTTGACCTGAGTCCAAATCCGCTGGACTCTGTGGATTGTGCTGCCTGATCGTCCGTGCTTTTACAAGAGGCCGACCAAGCAATGCAGGTTGAAGAAACAAGAATCAATGATGCCTTCTTCAAGGAACCATTGAGTTGCCGGCAGATGCCCATCATGACTTCTCCAGGGCTGAATAAAGTTTGCGGGGCAGTCCATCAAATGCGCCGCTCGACATGAAGACGATCGTATCACCCGGCCTGGATATTTCTACCAGTGTGTTGAGCAAAACTTCGTTGTCACTGAAATAGCTCGCCTTGGAGCCAATACTGGATGCAACTCGCGGGCCATCGAGCGCCTCTCCGTCTTTCAGGCGCAAATCCACTGGAACTTTTCCGAGCATGACCATGTCTGCGGAAGAAAAGCTCTGAGCGAGCTGCTCTTGCAATACGCTTCTGCGCATTGTTGCATTCCTTGGGTCAAAGCAAGCGATCAGGCGGCCTTTTCTCTGACTTGACGTGACATATGAACGGAATGCGTCGAGGGTTGTCGCAATCGCAGTCGGATGGTGAGCAAAGTCGTCGAATACCGCAATATCCCTGGCCTGGCCGATGAGTTCGAAGCGGCGCTTCACTCCCAGGAACGAGCCGGCAGCGGCAGCCCAGCGTTTCAGCTGATGTCCTTCCAGACGCTCTGCATCAACAATTTTTTGAGTGGCAACTGAGTTGTTCTCGACAATATGAAGAGCCTGCAAAACCGCCATTGACGCAGTGGCATTCATCGCATTGTGTTCGCCAAAGAGCCTTATTTTGACAACAACAGTTTCTCCACCGGGAGCTCTGCACGTGACTTCTGTTCCGTCTGTCAGGGTCTTTGTGCTTTGGTAGATCCACTGTTTACTGTTTTTGCCGAACCAGATTGTCGGCGCATTGGAACGCTCCACGACCTTCACAACTCTTGCGTCGTCTGCATTAGCGACAACAATTCCACCCCGGTCGCGTGTGAGGCATGCCAGACGGTAGAATTCTTCCTCAATGGCTTCGATGGATGCGTAGATATCGGCGTGATCAAATTCGATGTTGTTTATGAGAGCAATTTTGGGTTCGTAATGCAAAAATTTTGGCCCTTTGTCGAACAGCGCCGAGTCATATTCGTCGCCTTCAAGCACAAATATTTTTTTCGTCCCCAATTGGTAGCCATGCTGAAAGTTGGCTGGAGCTCCACCAACAAAGAGTGAAGGTTCTTTGCCCAGGTCTTGCAGCATTTGTGCAATCAGGCTTGTGGTTGACGTCTTTCCGTGGGTTCCACTGACGACGATATTGATGCACTCATGAAGAAAATAGCGGCGCAAGGCAGATGGAAAGCTCATTGTTGGAAGATCTGATGCCAGCAGTGATTCCATTTCGAGATTTGGTTTGAGTTCGGCGTTGCGCCTGGTGATGACGTTTGCAAGAACAACGGCGTCAGGGTGAACCTTCGATAGGGTATCGGAGTGATAGCCAACCACCGGAGTCAGACCAATCTGGCGTATGACTTCGTCCATTGGCGGATAAATTGGATTGTCACTGCCAGAAATTGAAAATTGGTCAGAGACAAAAAGGCCAGCGACGCTTGCCATGCCAGTTCCACCGACTCCGGTAAAATGCAGTTTTGGTTTTTGTTCCTGGGTAGAATTCGGAAGATAGAGTTGAGCTGGGAATTTTGTTGCCAATCCAGAACGGTCGCATCTCTCGTATGAACATGTGATTCTGGCGTTGCTGTTTTCAATCATGATTTCTGTCTGAGAATGTGCAACGAGCGGAAGGCGCGCCTTTGCGTGGCCAAAAACAGGAGCCACGACCACTGGTATTGCAACTTTTCGAGCGAACAGCTGCGCGACTTCGAGTTCAGTTGCAAAAGTTCCATCCGCCTTGGGGCAGTCGGTGAAGCCACCCACCACAATAGCGGCGCAGGTGTCCACCATCCCTGAGTTGCACAAGGAATCAAACTTGCGCACCACACGGAACAGTTCTTCATTGATGTCTTCGAGAAACAATATTGAGTTGGCTGGCAGTCTCACGTGTTTGATGGTGGAAAAGCTTTCAGCCAAACTCAGATTGAATGGGATGCAAGGGCCTTTGATAACTTTTTTTGCAGTCGTTTTTGTGTTGGCAACGGTGCCGGCAAGAATTTGCGGCCGGGGGATTTTACCTCGCATCAGGTCGAACAGGATTTCCGTGTCACTGTTTCCTTGCTCAAGCAGACTGGGGTCGAACGCGTGATTGGCATGAATATATGTCAAATTCGGATGACGGGCCGCAAGGTAGTTTCCCAAAAAAGAATTGTCAGAAAATCCGATGAAAAGCTTTTGCGGCAGGACAGGTGGCAGTGCTGATTCAAGGTATCGGGGGAGTTCTGTAGTTCCAAATCCGCCTCGAGCTGCCCAGACGAACGAATATTTGCGTTGCGTCAGCGCCTGTGAAAGGAGAAGCGCCCTTTCGAGCGGCTTGCCGGCCGTCAGGTCGTGCATTTCCGGAGATTCCGGTTCGAGCGTGGTTAGATTGAAGCCCAGTTCGGCGAGTTGGCTGATTCGTGTCTTGCGTTCGCCATCGTCGAGCCGTGTGCGACCGGCTGGAAAGACCAATGCTCCATTTTGCTGACTCGCTGACATGAAAACGTGCCTCCCTGCATTCCATCATGGTGATGGTTCCAACCATGATGGACCGAAAGCGGCAAATGTTCCAGTGTCAGCAATGCGATCGAGGACAGTGCGAGTCGGTGAAGCTCAGTATCTTGGCAGGCCAGGGTTAATCGATTGTGCAAACTTGTCGATTCCCCCTTTCAGTGAAACGGCGTTTGGCAGGCCATTTTGGCGAAGGTACAATGCTGCATTCAAGCTTCTGACACCATGATGGCAATAGACGATCACATGCTTGGCTGATTGCCCCTGTTCAAAAACCAGCGGCATTGTTTTTTCGTTGAGCAAAATGGCTTTTTCGCCAAGTTTGCAAATCTCGAATTCCCAAGGCTCACGGACGTCTACGAGCAAGACGTCATCGGTTGATTTGAGAAGTTTTTCCGCTTCATGGGCATCGATTTGGGCAGCAAACATGTCGCGGATTCCACTGTTCAGCTCTTCGAGCATGTCCGGAGCGTTTTTGCCGTGTTTTTGTGCGACTTCGGCGATGGTTTCTGTCGGTTCAAAACCGCAGGATGCGCAGCCACCGACGTGAAATTTTGCGTGCAACATCGCGCGTGCGAAAGGAAATGTGGTTTCAACTTCTTTCATCGTCGTTGCGAGAGAGAATTCTGTCATAACACCCGGCTCCTCATAGAAAATGACATGCCTTTGGGGCATTGGCTTGTCCAACGAGCACGGCAAGCTATAATCAGGTTTCAAAGAACTCAATCCTTTTTTACTCCGGGAGAGTCCGGGAGAGGGAACTCCTATATGCAGGACGTGTCCAGTTGGCTTGCTGAACGACTTATGAGCATGCCTGAAGCGAGCTTCGCCAAGTCTTCGCATCGGAAAGTCCCTGAAGTTTGTCGAAGGGTTGCGGAATTCAATTACTTTGCTGTTCCATTGGCCAATGGGATAGGGTCTGCCGTGTTGGCATCACCCAAGGAAAGCCGCCAGGGCGAGCCTGTACTCGTGATTCTTTGTCATGCCCTTGGATTTGATGCGACCTATCCATATTGGCATTGGATTGAGGCCCTCAATCGACAAGGGCTTCACGTCTTGTCGCTCGACTGGGATGGACATGGAGTCAATGGCGGATCCGCGTTGGATATGCAGACGGCATCTCGTTCCATTCCGCTTGTTCTTCAGAAACTTTATGGTGAGGGCGGCTCGCAGCAACTTTCCATCAGCCGCAGGGGGCCGCAGTGTTTTCTGATGGGCCATGCGGCAGGCGCTTCATACAGTCTGCTCGCGGCATCCCGAATGGATTGCGCAAAAATCGTTTCGGGGGTCATCGCGGTCAGTCCAACCGTCAATACGTGCCAGGATGGCACGTTCAAACGAGAACGTTGGACTGTTTTGAATCCCGTGGCGTGGTTCAAGGACTATCTCTCACTTCTCCCATTCTATGGACTGTCTGGTGTTGTTCCGCCCAGTTTCAAACGTCAGCTGAAAATGTTTCCGCTGAGATTGCGCATTGGGATTGACCGCGAAATTCAATTGGCAAATTTTGTCAACGAGACTTTCGCTGCCCGGCGTGTGTTGAAAAACGTCAAGACTCCCGTGCTTTGGTTTCATGGAGCGCGAGACAAGCGCGTGCCGCTGGATCGGGCTCTCTCCCTGATGACTGAAATACCGTCCGCACTCTTTACGCATGTCGATGAAAATCGGGGTCATACGCGAATCATGTATGCCGCGGAGGTACCGGCTTATGCTGCAAAATTCATTGACACATGTGCATCTCTCAAAAATGGATGATTTTGGAATAACCACACCATGGAGGTTTTTGTGATTAGAGTCCGCAGAGCATTGTTGTTGTCTAGTGCCGTATCATTTGCAGCATACTCCTCAGTTGGAATGGCTCAGTCATCGTCTGATTATACTCCGCCCATGGGTGAGCAGCCCACCTACGGAAAGCGTTATACGCCCGGTCAATCGGAAACCAATTACGTCATTGAAATCAACGCAGCACAGCTGGCAAACAAAGGTTTCGGACTCGAATTCGAATCCCGTGGTTCCGAGTCCATGAATTTTGGTGCGGATATTCTGTATTCGGAAAAATCGGTCAATGAAGATTCGGGAGTGACGGGCACAGCGAAAAGCATGTTTGTCGCGCCAAAGATCAGGCTTTACCCGCAGCAGAACCTGTCGGGAGTCTTTCTCGGGGGCAAGCTTTATTTGGGACAAATTACTTCAACAATCAGCACTTCAAACACTGATTCGGAAAAAACGTTCACCGTGATGGCTCCATCGGTGCACGTTGGATACCGTTTTCTGAGTACTTTTGGATTCACCTGGTCGGTTTATGGTGGTGCCGGAGTCAATTTTCCACAACCGAAGTTTGAGGAAAAGTTCCTCGTAGCCGAAGCCAAGGGCAAGCCCGGTGTCTCAGCTGCTATTGATAGTCTGAATGCATTGAACAAATCTGTTCGTTTTGACCTGGGTGTAACGCTCGGCGTCGCGCTTTAATCGACGCGATACCTGGCGTATTCCTGTGCCACTGCATTTTTGATGAAAGCATTGATTTCAGTCACCGGAATCATTTGCGCAGGGCTGCGGTTGTCCCGATATTTGAATTCAACTTTTCCTTCACCCAGGTTCCTTGGCGAGAAAATCACACGCAGCGGAATGCCGAGAAGATCGGCGTCTGCAAACTGCGAACCTGGTTTTTCGTCACGGTCATCAAGCAGGACTTCAATCCCGGCGGCCTTCAGTGCTTCATATGTTTCCATCGCCTTGAGCTCTGCACCGCCTTCTTTCTTGTTCAGAATGCAAATGTGAACGTCGAACGGCGCAACGGTGATTGGAAAAACAGGGCCTCGGTCGTCATGACTTTCTTCCATGATTGCAGGAAGCAAACGTGTGATGCCAATTCCGTAACAACCCATGACATGATTCTGCGAAATGCCGGCCTGATCCAAATAGGTGCATTTCATCGACTGGGAATATCGGGTGCCAAGATGGAAAATGTTGCCAATTTCAATTCCGCGCGTCTCTTGGAGTGGATGTTGGCAATGTGGACATGGATCGCCTGCGCGCGCCGCGGCAATGTCTCCAGACTTCACTCTCTGCTTCTGCCATTCGTTGAGATTGGCAAGAAAGTCTCTCTCAAGGTTGAAGTTGATTATGTGGTGATCGGATTTATTTGCGCCAACAGCAAGATTGCTTGTCTCGAAAACGGTTTTGTCGATGACAATCCAGCATTTTGAAAGATTGAGTCCAACAGGCCCGGTTGATCCCGCAACGGCCCCGCCAGCTTCAATGACGGATTCCTTTGCAGGAACGATGTCTTTCTGCAGGACTCCTTTGAGCTTCTGCTCAACAACATCAAGATCGCCGCGGACAAATGCGACAACAAGTTCCTGATCCTTGGTCTGATACATCACAGCTTTACATGTCTGTTGTGTGTCAATCTTGAGGAATTTGGCAAGATCCTGGATTGTTTTGATACCGGGTGTTGAAACGGTTTCAAGCTGTTGCTGTGTAGATTTGTTTGATGTGTATGGACTTGTCGCGATTTCCTGGTTCGCTTTGTAATCGCAGTGCGAACAGGTGATGAGGGTGTCTTCACCTGAAGGTACCAGCATCATGAACTCATGTGAATATTTTCCACCAAACATGCCATTGTCAGACAGTACGCTCACAAAATTGCGGCAACCTGTGCGCTTGAAAAAACGCATGTAGGCTTCGTGAACACGCCAATAATACTTTTGCAGGTCTTCTTCGCTGGTATGAAAACTGTATGCGTCTTTCATTGTAAATTCGCGCAGGCGGACCAGTCCTCCGCGTGGCCTGGGTTCGTCGCGGAACTTCGTCTGGATCTGGTACAGCATGGCAGGCAGCTGTCGATAGCTCGTGAGTTCAGTTCTGGCGAAGAACACGACCGGTTCTTCATGGGTCATGCAGAGAACCATGGGTTTGTCGTGACGATCCGGCAGGCGGAACATGTCCTTGCCAATTGCGCCATAGCGTCCGCTTTCATCCCAAAGTTCCTTGGTGCCAAGACAGGGCATTTTCACTTCCTGCCCTTCAACAGCATTCATCTCTTCACGACAGATTCTTTCAATTTTGGCGATGCTTCGCTGCGCGAGCGGCAGCAAACCATAAATTCCAGCTGCGTATTGACGAACAAAACCTCCGCGCAGGAGAAACTTGTGGCTGACAAGTTCAGCGTCACGAGGTGTTTCTTTCACGGTTCGGCCGACGAGTTTGGACAAAAACATTTGCTTGGACTCCGTAAGAGTGCTTGCTCCGGTGAGGAGCTCATTGTTACTGGTATGGTTCGGTCAATTCGCCAAGAAGTTCATATGATGACTTTCCATAAGGACCTTGGACGTCACTGATGCGCAATCTTCCGTTCACCCAAATGGGTCCAAATGTCATGGTCGCTTTGCGGCCTCCGGCCATTCGTACGGTCACCATCTGATTTGCAGGTGGCGCGGGGACGTGGATGCATGCCATGGGACTCGGCACCAGGAGGAATTCTGAAACATTGTTCTGATTGTCTTCGAGTGGGATCATGAATCCTGGAATTTTCACTCTTTTGCCATCTGCTTCCTTTAATTGTGAGCTCATTTTTCCTGTATTCAAATCAAGCTCACGGAGAGCGGCCCAATCGAGATTGATGGGTTTGCTGTCCGACGCATTGGCCGTATCGCCTTTGCCACGGTTCATGAAAGAGTAGATGCCTGCAAATCCGGCAGAGAAACCCACGACGCTGAGCAGAGTGATTCTTAACCAAAGTGGCATTTTTAGCCCCCAAGCATGATTGCCAGAGCAATATACATACCGATTATTTTCAGGCAAATCGAGCAGTAGCGGGTTGCTCTTCCGGTCTGTCCTGTTAAGGTGGTCTATCGAATTCATGACTGCTAAAGAATGAGGCGTTTGTGGTTGAATCAGAGGCTCTTCTGACCCATCTGGAAGGCCTTGCTACGAAGCACTTCGGCGTGGACGCTTTGCGGCCGCAGCAGCGCGACGTTTTTGTCTCGTTGATGCAGCACCGGCAGGTTTTGGCCATGTTGCCCACGGGTGCTGGAAAAACGCTCCTCTATGCTCTTGGAAGCCTGCTCTTCAAAGACTCGGTAACAGTGGTGATCTGTCCCTTGATTGCTCTGATGAGAGATCAATGCAGACGCATGTCTGAGGCGGGAATTGCAACGGTCGCGATTTATTCTGATCAGGAAGAAGCTGAACGTCGAAGGTCATACAGCGCTGTTTATCAAGGCCAGGCCAAGCTTTTGTTGGTGAGTCCGGAGCGCTATTGCCTGCCTGCATTTCAAAAGTTCTTGCGCCGGCTCAAAATTGGCATGGTTGTTGTGGATGAAGCACACTGTGTTGTGACCTGGGGGCATTCTTTCAGGCCGGAATATAGCCAGCTTGCAAATCTTTTCAGAAGTTCCAACGCCCAAAAAATTCTTGCTTTGACGGCAACAGCCTCACGACCCAGTCGGGAACTCGTGAAGGAGATGGTGTTTCCTGAGCCGGAAACTGTATTCGAGGTGATCGACAAGCCGCTGCGCGACAATATCGAGATCGAGTCAATCCGCGTTTTCTCGGAAGACGAACGCTGGTTGACAGTCATGGGGTTGGTCAAAACCACACAATCAAGAAAGTCGATTCTGTACTTTCCTCGGCGGGAGCAATGTCAAAAGGCCGCGCAGGAACTTCGGGCTCAGGGGTTCAATGCTGTTATTTACCATGCAGGTCTGCAAAGGGACTTCCGCAGATCAGTCGAGGAATATCTCCGGGAATCCGACAGGCCGGTCGTGATTTGTGCAACACTTGCATTTGGCATGGGAATCGATCTGCCAAATGTGCAGCTTATTGTTGTGGTAGGATTCCCTGGCAATCTCGAGGAGATGTTCCAGATGATGGGTCGTGCTGGCCGAAAGGGCGAGCATGCCAAGGCAGTGTTGGTTTGGACTGGTTCCGATCCAAAGAAGCGCGCCTTCCAGTTCGACAAGACTATGCCCGAAGTTCACATTCTAAAAGAGCGATTCAAGCAGATTTCCAGCCTCTTTCCAGGAGAAAATCAAAGTTGGATCCTTGAAAGGGAGAAGGTACGAAAATTGATTCGTCCCTTGCTCAAATCAGAGCGAGACCTTGAATCGGCAGTGCAGAGTCTTGCGGCGGTTGCTTCGATGCTTGGTCAGGGAGGTTCGGTGGATTCCTACCGTTCAGACTGGGTCAACGTCATCATTGAACGCCCTCAGATTTTAGTCAGGCTTTTAGCTGATTTGCCATCTGGTCCTTCCAGAAGACGACTTGTCCTCGAGTGGATTCAGCTGTTTACCAAGGGTGAACCGCCTCCGGGGTGTTCTTGGCGGATGTGTTTTTCACTGAATGAAATCTCCGAGGATATCCAATTGTCGGAAGTAGGAGTCCTTGAGGTGCTTCGCTATTATTCAGAAAAGAAAATTCTCGACCTGCGAATTTTGACTGCGGCTGAAGCAGATGATTCGTTGAGACTCAATGGTCGTCTCGAAGAGGTTTATTCCTCACTTCCACGTTATCAAAAGTGGCGAACCGCACTGCAATCGAGTTTGCAGGCTTTGTCGCATTTCGTGACGGCAGAGAAGTGTCGGATGAGTCATGCTGAAAGTTTGTTTCTGCCAAGGTCCGGAGCAACCACCAGGGCGCGGATGGCGCAATGTGGACGATGTGACCTGTGTTTGTCGCGCAAAGTGCGTGAATCCGAAATCGGGTCGGGCAAAATCGCTAGCACTCTGACGCTCAGGTCGCCGGAGAGCTTGCGATAATTGTAATTTTTTGATGCAATCACAGAGAGTTGAATTACCCTGCAGAATCGGGAAACGCCGTGAAGAAAAAAAATACACAGAAGAAGAGCATCACCAAGGCAAAAGCCACCAAGAAAGCTCCCGTGACGAAAAATGGAGGGTCACTGACCCTTCAGCTGTTTTCGAAACGGGACGGAGAATTCCCGGTGGATTCCAAGCTGCAGAAAACCAGGCGGACATTCCGCCATCTGACTTCTGACGAGGTTTTTCGAAGAAGTGACATCGACAACAGCACAGTTTCCAGAAATGCGACAAAGGTTCCGAACTACGAGATCATCTCCCAGGCGCGTGCCGTACGCGCGATAACTGTTGGTCTGGGTGTTCAGAAACCTGGTTACAATATCTACGTCGCTGGAGTTCAGGGGACAGGTAAAACGAGCGTCATTCGTGGGTTTTTGAAAAAAACTGCGGAAACCCAAAAAACTCCGTCGGACTGGATTTACATCTACAATTTCAAGAACACGGAATCTCCAAGGGCCATTGAGGTTTCAACTGGATTGGCCAAAAAGTTCAAGAAGGACATGGACGAACTCGTGGAGCAGTTGACCACGGAGATTCCCGATGCCCTTCAGTCGGAGGAATACGAAAACAACGTCAATTCAACCGTGAATTCAAGCAATGAGAAGAAGGCAAAGCTTTTCAGTGAGCTTGAACGCACGTCGAAAGCCATGAATTTTGGCGTGAAGTCGACCCGCATGGGCATTGTGACTGTTCCAATCGTGGATGGTAAACCCTTGTCGGAGAAAGACTACGCGGAGCTCTCCGACGAGCAAAAAGAAAAAATCGAACTCGAGAGAAACCAGCTTGAACCGGAAGTGCTCGACTTTGCGCGCAAGGTTCGTTCGATTGAAAATGAAACCAAGCAAAAGCTTGAGTCATTGAGATCCGAAATCGGTGACTATGTTGTGAGCGCTGCAATGCAACCGTTGTTGAAGGAATATTCAAACAACGCGGCGATCGTGGCCTATCTGAATGAAGCCAAGGAGCACATTCTCGAGAATATTCAGGACTTCGCGAAGGAAGATGACGACGATGAGGGAGACGATGATGACAGTCCAGTCCCTCATCATTTGAGAAAAGGCGATGCCTATCTCCCTTATCGGGTGAACGTTTTCGTGGACAACACCGAAACCAAAGGCGCGCCGATTGTCATCGAAACCAACCCGACCTTTTACAACTTGTTTGGCAAGATTGAGAAAAACATCGAGTACGGCATCTACACGACCGACTTCAAGATGATCAAGGCAGGTGCGTTGGCCAGGGCGAATGGTGGTTATCTTGTTCTCAATGCCATCGATGTCCTCAGGAATCCGCAGGTTTGGGAAACCCTCAAGCGAGTGCTCAAGAACCAAAAACTCTTCATCGAGGATTTGGGCGAACAATACAGTATTTTGCCAACCAGCGGTTTGCGCCCTGAGCCCATCGCCTTGAACGTCAAGATTGTCTTGATTGGATCGGACTGGATCTACCGCATGCTTTACCAATTCGATGAGGACTTCAACAAGATCTTTAAAATCAAGGCTGATTTTGATCTGCAGATGCCTCGCAATGAAGATACAATCAAGGATTACATCAATTTTGTCACGACCCGAACGCAGGTTGAAAATCTGCTGCCGTTCGATGCTTCGGCAATTTCCAGCATTGTCGAATTTTCCAGCCGAATCGTCGACGATCAGGATAAACTCTCGACACGTTTCAGCCTGATCAAAGACCTGACAATTGAAGCAGACTTCATGGCGAAAGAGCGCAAAGCGAAGCGCATCGCCCGTGAGGATGTGGAAAAAGCCGTCGATGAGCGTTATTTCCGCTCGGCACTGGTTCAGGATCACCTGAGCGAAATGGTGACCCGCGGCGATATCCTGATTTCGGCGAATTCACGTCGGATCGGTGAAATCAATGGACTCGCCGTTTACAACCTGGGAGATGTTTCGTTTGGAATGCCGACCCGGATCACTTGCCGCACTTACAAAGGCAAACCCGGAATCGTCAACATTGAACGTGACGCTGCGTTGTCTGGCAAAATTCACAACAAGGGAATTTCGATTCTGACAAGTTGGATCAATGCGGTTTTCGGCAAAAAGGAACCCATCGTTCTGGCTGCCACGATCTGCTTTGAACAGAACTACAGTGGCGTCGATGGAGATTCGGCCACCCTCGCAGAATTGATTTTGATTCTGAGTACGTTGGCAAATTTGCCGATCGATCAAAGCATTGCCGTCACGGGCTCGGTCAACCAGTTTGGCGAAGTTCAGCCAGTGGGTGGCATCAACGAGAAGATTGAAGGTTTTTTCAGGGTTTGCAAAATCAAGGGTTTCAACGGTCGCCAGGGTGTGATTATTCCGGTTCAAAACATGAAGCATTTGATGCTTCAGCGTGAAGTCCGGGAGGCGGTTGAAAAAGGTGAATTCCATGTTTGGTCTGTGACCCGGGTCGAAGAGGCATTCGAGCTTCTGACTGGCTTTGCGGCGGGCGAATGGGATGAATCGAAGAATCGCTTCAGCCCAGGAGGCGCTTTTGCGGAAGTTGCCAAAGCACTTCTGCCAAGGTCTGCCCAAAGTGGCGCGCGAGGCGAAGAGAAGAAGTCACTCAAAACCAAGGCCAAATCCAAAGCCAAGACTTCCAAGCCCACAAAGACATCTGGCAAAGCAAAGCGAAAAAGTTCTTCAAGGAAATGAAAGTTTATTTTCTCAAGGAACATTTCGAGCTCAGAAATACCCGAAGCCTGAAGCCAAGATTGGGGCTGGCCCGTTATTTTGAATTTCAGGGCCAGCCCGGCTTTGCCGATTCATCTGGCGCAATTTGGCCAGTCGTGACAGACACTGCCGACGAAAATCAGAAATTGAGACCAGGCTGCATCTACAGCTTCAGTGCAGCTGGTCGTCTGAATGCAAAGCAGGTGGTTTCAAAATATCGGGATACCGAGACAACCCTGTTGATTTCTGGAATCAGGCACGAATCTGGCATCGGCGAGGGACATTGGACCTTGGGACGTGTTCCAGATCCGACTGCGTTGCCCGAACTGAGCCGTGTGCCGGACAGCAAGACAGGGACACGTTTTTTTCAAACCCGCACGGCCCAAAGACTGCATTCACTCCATCGCAGAAGCGAAGCTATTCAGCGAACAAGAAACTTCTTTATTCTTCGCGATTATCTGGAACTTGATACACCAACGCTGGTGGCTTCAGGCGGAGTTGAGCGTTATCTAAATACTTTCAAAACACAATATGAGGATCACCGCGGACAAATCTGGCAGATGGAACTCCCCACCAGCCCCGAATTTGCCCTCAAGAAAATCGTCGCCGAAGGCGCCCAAAGGGTTTTTTCCCTGGCTCATTCGTTTCGAAACTCTGGTGAACTTTCACGGCATCATGATCCTGAGTTCACGATGCTGGAATGGTACCGGGTGGGATCAGACCTCAAAGGTATAATGGCTGAAACGCAAAAGTTGATATTGGATCTGGCTGACGAAGTGCAGTGCACATTCTCCCTCTCAACCCAGGCTTGGCCAGTATTCAGTGTTCCTCAATTGTTCAAAAGGATTCTCGATATCGACGTTGTTCATCAGTTGGATGCAGAGGCGTTCAAGCGCATTGGTGCCAAGCGATGTTCTTCGGTTGTGGATACGGATACGTGGGATGATGTTTTTTGCAAATTGTTCATGGAATTTGTTGAGCCGTTCCTGGCTCAACAGAAGGCATGCTTCGTCATGCATTATCCAGAGCAAATGGGCGCCCTTGCAGCAAAAAGTCTTGATGTTGCGGGTTGTGTGGATCGATTTGAGGCTTACATCGACGGTGTCGAAATATGCAATGGATACCGTGAGTTGATTGATGGCGGCGAATATGCCAAGCGCGCGACTGCAGTTAAAGCTGAGCGTCCTGAAATTTCGTTGGATCCACAGTTTGATTCCATCATGCACACGGGGTTGTACCCGTGTGTTGGAAATGCGCTTGGTCTTGACAGGTTGATTTCAGTCTTGCGGGGCGAGAAAGATATTCAGTCGAGTCTTCCCTGGCCTTTTGAGAGCCGTTTCCCCTTATCTTCAATAGCGTTGGAATGAATCAACGCTGCGAGAGTTTTTCAGGCAACTCCCGGAATGACGCGTTCAGGCCGCGCTCGTTCGTGGCTTCAAGTGTTGCCTCGTATCCGGTGACTATCTTGCTTCCCATCCACTGAATGGGTGCAGTTTTGATAATATAGTGTTGCCCCAACTGGTAGAGCGTCTTGCCGTGTCCAATTGGAATGGAAAACAAGAAGAGCCAAACAAACCCTGCCCCAAGAAACCAACCGATTGATCTCAGCACAATCTGCTCCTTTTGATGTAGATTATTGCTGATCTTAGTTTGCACAATAAGAATACATAACTGAAGACGAGATACTGCAAAGCTTTCACCACAGGGGCAGGGCCAATGACGGACGGCAAAAAGAAATCGGTTGTTTCAGGATTGCATGAAAATGTCAGCAGTTTCTTTGATGCGTTTTTCAAAAAACATTCGACTCAAATGAAATGCGGTCTTGGTTGTTCACGCTGTTGTGTCGGCAATCTGAGTGTTTTCCCGGTTGAAGCCCAGGTGATTCAGGATTGGTATTTTTCCCTTCCGCAGCAGAGGAAACTGGAACTACGCGCTCTCTGGCTTTCACAGAGAGCGGATTCCGCTGCACTCGCATCCTCAAATTCGTGCGTTTTTCTCGCTGAGAATTCTTGCACCATTTACGATGTGCGTCCCGCAGTTTGCAGGACACAAGGACTGCCGCTGAAGGTGCCGAGTTTCGATAACCCGGATCAGTCTGGTCGCGAAAATTTTGAATTGAGCCTTTGTGAGCTGAACTTCACCGATGAAAATAAAATTCCGGGACCTTCAGAGTGGCTTGATCTTGAGAGATTGAACACTCTATTGGTTATAGCTCAAAAACACGAAGGAATGGCTGTTGTTTCGGATGGTATCAAGCAGATAACCGGTCCCGAAACAGGCCGTGTTCAGCTTGCTGACCTTCGCGACCTCCTCTTGCAGTTGAAGTCGTAGGTCTGTAAAACGGCGAGACTTCTTCACACGAGGACTTGCATGGAAGCAGACACACCAACGAAACCGTCATTGATGCACAGGGCCGTCGTTGTCTCGGCGTTGGGTTATTTTGTCGATATTTACGACCTCATTCTTTTCAGCATTGTTCGTAAAAAGAGCCTTGTGGATATTGGCATTCCCGAGTCGGAAATCTTGTCCGTCGGAATGCGGCTCATTGATTTGCAGATGCTTGGCATGCTTGTTGGCGGAGTGATTTGGGGAGTGTTGGGCGACAAAAGGGGACGTGTTTCCGTCCTTTATGGTTCAATCTTGCTTTATTCGCTCGCAAATCTTGCAAACGCATTTGTACACGATCATGTCACTTATGGGATACTCCGCTTCATTGCGGGCGTCGGTCTTGCGGGTGAATTGGGGGCAGCCATTACCCTTGTCAGTGAAGTTTTGGGCAAGGAATTGAGAAGTGCCGCTGCCGGTGTTGTGGCAGGTTTTGGCCTGTTGGGTTCTGTTGCTGCTGCCCTCATCGGTGAGAAATTGAGTTGGCGATGGGCTTACGGCATTGGCGGTGTTTTGGGGCTTGTCCTTTTGTTTGTGCGACTCAAAACGGGTGAATCCGAAATATTTGCGAGAATTGCTTCATCCGGCAGTCATGCACGCGGTTCATTCTTCATGTTCTTCACTGATGGTCAAAGGCTCAAGAGATATTTGTCCTGCATTGGACTTGGTATTCCGGTGTGGTTGGTTGTTGGAATATTCGCAACCCTGGCTCCCGACCTTGCCAAGGCTCGTGGCATTGAATTCCCGGTGCAGGCCTCGACGGCCGTCATGCTGGTTTATATTGGACTCGCCATTGGAGACCTCACGTCTGGCTCACTTTCGCATTTTGTCGGCAGTCGCAAACGGGTGATCAGTTGGTTCATGTTGGCCGCTCTGCTTCTCTCAATCCTTCACATGACAATCGGAAGTGTGAGTCAGATTGTATTTTATGGAAGCTTGACACTTTTGGGTGTTGCGATTGGCTATTGGGCGCTTTTTGTACTGACCACTGCTGAGAATTTCGGAACAAATTTGCGCGCAACAGCAACGACAACGGTTCCAAACTTTGTTCGCGGATCGCTTGTGCCACTGAATTTTATAGTCGCAAGTTTTGCAGGGGAGGGTCGCATCGTGACCGGAGCCTGGGTAGCAACGGCAGTTGCTTTTGGAATTTCAATTGCCGCGCTCTATGCGCTCCGCGAAACTCATGGCCGTGATCTCGATTTTATCGAGGGAAAGGATATGCCGGCATGAAGGTTGTTTCCTTGAGTTTTTCATTTTTGAGGCCTCTTCTTGTATCTCTCGTGATGGTTTGTTGGTTCGGCTGTGCGCCTCAGTCGTCGGAACAGCCGCCGGCGAATCAGCAAGGGTTTGGCCTGAGTGGTGGTATACAACCGGATGATTTTTATTGTCCGGAAGGATATTCCTACGACGGCGAATATCACCTTTGTGAAGGTCAAAAGGGCGTTTTGGGTCCATTCAGTGATGCCATGATACAGCGCTGTAAAAGTTTTGGGGGCGGCTCACCGTGTGACGGTGTGCACTGGCAGCGTGAATTTGCCCACAGCATCCGCGGAACCGGCAAGTGTCCCAACGGAACCCAATGGGAGACTGAGCTTGAAGTTTGTTACAGCGGTGAGAATGTCTTTGGCCCGTTTTTAAGATCCCAACATGAACGATGTGTGTCTGCGGGTGGTGGACCTGCGTGCGAAACGATGCGCTGGTCACGACAATTTTTCAATTCCATTGGTTTGCCGCCATCCAAGGGGGCATCCTCTGCTGGTCTCGACTTTACGATTCCGGAACCTGAGGACGCGGACATTGTGGATGCATTCACCCTATGGGCAACCTATTATCGCATCCCGACTGTTCGCGATCTTGGATCAAGCGGAATTCCACTTTTGGACATGAATGGTCAAGAGCTCGGAGCGTCACTTTCCAGGCGAGACTGGTGTCATGCTGCGTTGGAAGGATCCGTGCGGGTTCTTGATTTTGATGGAAACGACACCGTTTACAACTACTCAGGTAGCCGCGAGAGTTACCGCCAGACTGACTGCTCTGATTACATTTCAATGCCACAACTGTCGTATTCAAGATTTTATCGGGCCAAAGGCCATTTTGGTGATGGTGTGAGTGGTTATCACTTGAAGCCCTATCGCACGATTGCTGTTGATCCTTCTTACGTTCCTTATGGTTCGGTGATTTTTATTCCAGCAGCAAAAGGAACCCGTGTCGTTCTTCCCAATGGTCAACAGGCGATTCACGATGGATACTTCTTCGCCGCCGACACTGGCGGTGCGCTTCACGGAAAACACATCGATGTTTTTATTGGCAGTGCACTGGATAATCCATTTTCATTCGTCAAATCGACAAGCAGCGGTTTGTTCAAGGTTTATCTTGTCCAATCCGCTGCCATCAAGGACCGGTTAAAAACACTTCACCAGGTTCCCTGATACTTTTTTTACAGGCGTGTTTCCGGTTTCGATGCATCAAGCTTGCTCAATTTCTTGAGGACACTTTTTGTTGGTGTTTTGAGCTGATTTCATTGTTTCCTTGCAGTCATCATACCAAATGTCCGTTTGGTGATTGCCTGATGAGAGTTTGGTCATTCGGTCGGTTGTGGTCAGTTTTTTGTTGAGATCGTGGTCTGCACTCACGAGCAATCCACCTCCCGTAGCTACAGAGCCACCTATGATCATCAGTCCAACTGGAACACCTTGGAATGCAGGTGGAAACTGCAGCGTTGCTGCAGAAGAACCAGCGGCAATGACTGTTCCCGGTACAGAGCCCGAAATCATTATCATTCCACCACCAGAGTACTTCAGCTTCTGCATGAAATTTTCAGCGACCCGATTGTTTTGTTTGACGGGTGACATGCTGACTGCCACGAGGGTCATGTTGGGAGCTTTAATCGGGCAAACCGAGCAGATCTCGATGGATTGTGTATTTTGGCCTTTATCGGTGCCTAAAATTTCGCAGCAATTGAAGTTTGTGAGGAAGCTTCAGTGGCTTTTGCTTAGCCCTCGTTCTTCGGACTTTCCAAAGTGCTCCCACCCAAAAGTGCTTTTCTTCGCTCCAGCAACTTGCTTGATTTTTCCTTCAACTGCTGTGGCGTCGTTGACCTGTAGAAGCTCAATTCATCTGATTTTGGATTTTTTTCCAGTTGTTCAGCCAGTTTGAGGTAGGCATCGGATGCCTTGGAGAGAGCGGCTGTTTGGATATCCTTGAAGGATGAAAACGTGTCGGCAACGTATAGAAATCGCGTCAACGCTCCGTGCCAGAGTTCTTTTTTCCAATAAAACTCCGCAACAAAGAGGTGATGCTGGGCAAGACGCATTTTCAATTGCGAAATCCGCTCAGCGCTGTCTTTCGCATGGACCGAACGCGGAAATTTTTGCAGAAGCTCGGAGTATTTTTCAATTGCTTTTTGCGCTGTTGCTTGTTCGCGATCAACATCGTCGGGACTCTGAAGATCGTACGATTTTCCTACACGAAACAAAGCAAAATCGGCTTGTGTGTGGCTTGGATTGCGCCGCAGAAAATCATCGTAGTTGGCAATGCACTCGGCAAATCGATTGGTTTTGAAAAAGGCATCGGCCTGAAGGAGTTCAGCCTCAGAAGCATACTGAGAGTATGGAAACCTGCTTCTGTATTCGTTGACTTCCTGAACGAGTCGTTCCCATGATTCGTCCTTGTGAAGTCCCCGGAGTCGAGCAATTCCCTCGTCTGCGGTCAATTCGGTGATGGGTTTGAGTTCGCACCCCACGATGATGACTGTCGCGCTGGCAATGGAAAGTCCGGCAATTGCGCTGAGCAGAGTTGGCTTGATGGTCTTCAGAGTCATGTCAGTTTCCCTTCATTTCCTGGGTCAATTCGACAAGGATTCCGCCGGTAGAACGGGGGTGTATGAATGCGATTTTTGTATGATGCGCTCCAATGCGGGGTTCCGGGTCTATCAATTGTACCCCTTTTTGCTTGAGTGCCGCCAGCCATTCCTCAAGATTGTCGACTTCCAAAGCAATGTGCTGAATTCCGCCGCCACGTTCAGTGACGAACTTTGCAACCGGACTTGCCTCCTCGGTTGCTTCGAGAATTTCAAGTCGGCTTTTTTCCGATTGAAAGAAAGTCACTTTAACTTTTTGGTCTGCAACCGTTTCTTCACCAACGTTTTCCAGATTCAGGATCGAGTCAAAGAAGGATTTTGCAACATCTGGATTTTTGGGGGCTATTCCAAGATGATTGATGCGGATGATTTTCATGGTGTCGATCTCCTGAATGATTTTGCAAGCTCGTCTGCAACGGCAAGAGCCGGACGCTTGCCCTCTATCACGGCGTTCAGAATCGAATCGTCCAAGCTTTCAATCAGAGCAAGAAAATCAGGTTCGACGACATTGTGCAAGGCGCGGAGAATTTCCTTCGTGGCCCTTTGTTTTCGCAGTTCGTGCCCTTTGGGATGGCTGGTCTCATAATCGGAGTGGTTGATGATGGCATTTGCCAGACGTTCAATACCTTGTTCGTTGGCTGCGCTGGTTGCCACGACCGGCGGACACCAGGCGTTTGGATCCGCTGGCGCCGTATTTTCATGCAGCTCATTGATCATCCGGGCTGGGCTTGCAATATCTGATTTGTTGATGACATAGATATCTGCGAGTTGAAGAACACCCGCTTTCATCAACTGCACTTCGTCACCACTGTTGGGCATCAGCACGAGGACTGTTGTGTCGGCCAATTCAACGATTTCACTCTCGCTTTGGCCAATGCCGACCGTTTCCACAAGGATATAGTCAAAACCGAGAAGTCCTGCGAGGCGAATCGCTCCTCTCGTTGAGCGCGCAACACCTCCCAATGCACCACGACTGCCCATTGATCGAATAAACACGCCTGGGTCTTTGAAGTGTTCCTGCATGCGAACCCGATCGCCCAAGACCGCACCGCCGGAGAGGGGAGAAGAGGGGTCAACAGCCAGAACCGCAACGGTCTTGCCTGCATTGCGCATTTCGCGGACCAGCAAATTGGTCAGCGATGACTTTCCCGCACCGGGAAGCCCGGTCATGCCAACGACACGCGAAGTTACTGGAGCATTTGTCGAGGTGATGGTCGAAAGCACGTTCATTGCCAATAATGGGTTGCTCTCGAGGAACGTGATTGCCCGGCTCAGTGCACGAACGCGCGAGCGCCAAGGATCATTCATCCCCTCGACGAGCTCTGCTCCCGTCAAATGACGAGCGAGTTGGGCAACGTCGATGGAGCGAAGGATTTTCATTTTCCATTCTCATCTGCTGTTGGTATTAAAGTGCAAAGCGTATCACCGACTGAAACGCTGGCTCCCGATTGAACCTTGATGTTTTGAATCACGCCGGGGCATTCGGCCTGGATTCTGTTCTCCATTTTCATGGCTTCAATGGTCAGCAAAACGTCGCCTTCATTCACCAACTGGCCATCTTTCACAAGGATCGAAAGAACCTTGCCGGTGAGCGGTGATTTTTGATCGCCTCCACCCAGATTGGACGAAGATCTCTTGATTGCGATTGGTTTGATTTGTTCGATTGAGATTCGGCGGAACGTCGCGGGCGCTCCCATTTTGATTCGCGCATCGCTCCCCTTGAGGAGTAGGCCGGCTCCAGAAAATGGTATGACCAAGTTGTCGACGCAAATGGAGCGTCTGTCGCCGTGAAGTCGAATTTGAACATCGCCCAGCGGCTTCAGGTTTTCGTCGAGTTTGGTGGCCCTGAGTGCCCTGCCGGGTTGCAGCTCCTGTTCAAGAACGTGATCTGCAACTTCAAAATACCAGCTGACGGCATCGCCTTTTTGGTGAACCTTGAATTTCATTTGAACTTCACCTCAACCTTAATGCCGCGTTGCGTCCAGGCGATGTGCCTGGGCCCATGGACTGGTGGATTGAACTTGATTCAGACCTTCGGAGCTTGTGCCCTGGGCGGAATTGCCAATGTTGCCGGCAGACTCTCCGTAGGATGAAGACTCTCTTCGAACCGACTGAATCGACAGCAAAGACGCCAAGGCGGCTTCGGCATCCAGTTCCGGTTGATGGGATTCGAAGTCTTTCAAGAGCGATTCGTTTTCTTCAACAAAACGGGTTGTGTACTCGCCTGATTTGAAAGCGGCGCTCTTGATGAGTGCCTGATGGTAAGGAATGGTGGTTTCAACTCCGTCGATCACGGTTTCGCCAAGTGCCCGGTAGAGCTTGGCAAGCGCGTCTTCCCGATTTTGCCCATGGACAATAATCTTCGCAATCATGGAATCGTAGAATGTCGGGATACGGTAGCCTTGGTAGAGATGCGTATCGACCCGCACTCCTGGGCCTGCAGGAAGTTCGAGGCGTTTGATTTCTCCCACGGATGGACGAAAGCCATTGAAGGGATCTTCTGCGTTGATGCGTGCTTCGAATGCCCAACCACGGATTTGAATATCTTTTTGTTCAAATGGAAGCGCCTCTCCGGCAGCAACACGAAGTTGCCACTGAACGAGGTCGATCCCTGTGATGGCTTCCGAGACAGGATGTTCAACCTGAATCCGGGTGTTCATTTCCATGAAGTAGAATTTCTCGGGAGACTCGAGAATGAATTCGCATGTGCCTGCATTTACGTATCCTACCGATTGGGCCGCCTTGACTGCCACTCGACCCATCTCTGCACGGGTTGCCTCGGAGATGAAGCTGCTGGGAGCCTCTTCGATAAGCTTTTGATTACGGCGTTGGATTGTGCAATCACGCTCAAACAAGTGAACGACGTTGCCTTTGCTGTCGGCGAGAATTTGAATCTCGACGTGGCGTGGTCGCTCGATGAATCTTTCACAAAAGACATCCTGATTTCCAAAATAACTGAGCGCTTCGCGCTGGCAGTTGGAAAAAGAATCTTCAATTTCCTCAGGCTTGCGGATGACGCGCATCCCTCGCCCACCACCACCTGCAGCTGCTTTCAAAATGACCGGATATCCGATCTGCGCAATCACTTTCTTGAGGTCTTCAACATCTTTGAGTGGTTCATTCTTGCCAGGCGAACACGGAACCCCGGCTGCAGTCACAGCTCGTTTGGCAAAGGTTTTGTCGCCCATGGAATGGATGGCCATGGGTGAAGGGCCAATCCAGACCAGCCCAGCTTCAAGCACAGCATTGGCGAAGTCGGCATTTTCCGACAAAAATCCAAAACCGGGATGAACAGCTTCCGCGCCCGAAGATTTCGCTGCCTGGATAATGTTGTCGATTCGAAGGTAGCTTTCGGAACTCGGGCCCGGGCCAATGCACAATGCCTGATCTGCCATGGAAACGTGTCTGCAATCCGCATCAGCCTCGGAATAGACGGCGATGGGCGAAAGACCCAAATCCCGGCAGGCGCGGATCACCCGAACGGCGATTTCGCCACGGTTCGCTATCAGTACTCTTTTGAAGGGTCTGTGAACGAGTTCACGATATTTCACCATGCTGGTCATGTTCTTTTGGTCCTTGCCTGTTCAGAGCGGAATGTTGCCGTGTTTTCTGCGCGGCAGGTTTTTGCGTTTGTTGGCATTCATTCGCAAAGCGTTGATGAGCGTTTTGCGCGTTTCCTTTGGCTCGATGATGTTGTCAATAAAGCCTTTCGAGGCCGCAACGTATGGATTCGCAAAGGTGTCGCGATAAGTCTCGATCAGTTCCTTGCGCTTTGCCTCTGGATTTTGAGCTTGTGCGATTTCGTTCTTGAAGATGATGTTGCAAGCTCCCTCGGGGCCCATGACGGCAATTTCCGCAGATGGCCATGCGACATTCAAGTCGGCTCCAATGTGCTTGCTGTTCATCACATCATACGCTCCGCCATAGGCTTTGCGCGTGATGACTGTGAAGCGTGGTACGGATGCTTCGGAAAATGCGTAAAGCAGTTTTGCTCCGTGTTTGATGATTCCGCCGAACTCCTGGGCCGTCCCTGGAAGAAATCCGGGAACGTCGGTGAAGACAACCAGTGGGATATTGAAAGAGTCGCAGAAGCGCACGAAACGGGCACCCTTGATGCTGGCATTGATGTCCAGGACTCCCGCAAGCGCCATGGGATTGTTTGCAACGACACCAACCGTCTGACCATTCAGGCGGGCAAATCCAATGATCAAGTTCTTTGCATACATCGGTTGGAGCTCAAGAAAAGAACCTGTATCCAGAACGCGCTTGATGACATCGTGCATGCTGTAGGGTTGGTTGGGATTGTTTGGGATGATTTGATTCAGTTCATCATCCGCACGATCCGGAGAGTCGGAGGTTGCAAGAACCGGAGCGGTTTCAAGATTGTTCTGCGGCAGGTATCCAAGCAGTTTTTTGACGAACTGGATGGTTTCATATTCGTCCGCGCAGGCAGCATCCGCGACACCGCTTTTGATGTTGTGGGTCTCGGCGCCTCCCAGTGTTTCAAAGTCGATTTCTTCACCGGTGACTGTTTTGATAACGTCGGGGCCTGTGATGAACATGTGCGACGAGTGTTGAGTCATGATAATGAAGTCGGTGATCGCGGGAGAATATACGGCACCTCCGGCACATGGACCCAGAATTGCGCTGATCTGGGGAATCACACCACTGGCCTGGGTGTTGCGATAGAAAATTTCAGCATAGCCACCCAAGCTTGCCACGCCTTCCTGGATGCGTGCTCCGCCACTATCGTTGAGGCCAACGACCGGTGCGCCATTTTGAACGGCAAGGTCCATTATTTTGCAGATTTTCCTTGCATGCATTTCAGAGAGACTGCCACCGAAAACAGTGAAGTCCTGAGCAAAAATGTAAACAGGTCTGCCGTTCACTTGCCCACAACCGGTGACAACACCGTCGCCCAGATATTTCTGGCCTTCCATGCCAAAGTCACTGCAGTTGTGAACAACAAAGGAATCAAATTCCACGAATGTTCCGGAATCGACAAATTCAGAAATTCTTTCGCGCGCAGTCATTTTGCCTTTTTTGTGCTGCGCCTCGATGCGCTTTGAACCGCCACCTTCAAGGGCCTTTGTTCTTTGAAGCTGCAGCTTTTCGATGGATTGCACTGTTGTGAGAGTCACGGTTTACTTCTCCAGAAGTCGTTTGATTTCTGCAATGACGTCTTCGATGCGGGTGCCTGGCGTGAAAATGGCGCCAACGCCGGCGTTCAACAGGTCTGGAATGTCTTCCTCTGGAATGATTCCCCCGCCAATGACAGGGATATCTCCACCGCCTTGTTTTTTGAGGGCAGCCAAAACCCGAGGAAACAATTCGCTGTGAGCCCCGGAAAGCAACGACAAGCCAACAATATCGACGTCCTCTTGGACGGCTGTAATGGCAATATCGTCCGGAGACTGGCGAATTCCCGTGTAGATGACCTCCATGCCGGCATCCCGGAGAGCCTTGGCAATGTATTTCGCGCCACGGTCATGTCCGTCCAACCCAGGTTTGGCTATAAGCACCCGAGGAACCTTGTCGAATTTGACCCCTGCAATATCAATTTCAGTGGGGTCTCCCGAGCTGCCACCCGAGGGGGTGTATGCGGGGGAGGTGAAACGGCGGTGAATCATAGTCTGCTCCGGTCGTCATCCGTACCGGGTTTATGGCCCATTTCCCCGCACGGACTCTTGTTTTTTCAAGCTGGTCCGCAGTCTAGTGGTCTGTCCTTTTTTTGCAACTTGCCAAAAGCGAATCTGGCCGCTAGAAGCCGGGCAGTCCCAGTTGAGGAACAATTATGACTCTCGGATGGTCGGCTTTGCGGCTGCATTCCCTTTCGCGCAAGGTGCTTGATGCCACCGGCGGCAGAGGCCGTTCGCACGTCGCACCCTTGGTGATTGGCGTCTGCGGTGGATCTGGAAGCGGAAAAACATCATTTTGCGAAAAGTTCGTGGAACTGGTGGGGCCGGATCAGGTCGCTTACCTCAAGCAGGACGACTATTACCGTGATTTGGGGCACCTGGATTTGGAGAATCGGGTTCAGGTCAACTTCGACCATCCCGAGGCTATTGAATTTCCATTGCTCTGTACCCATTTGGATCTGCTCTCGGCTGGTCATCAAATCGCTGTTCCCCAGTACGATTTCAAGTCGTACACCCGGACACGAATTCAGAGAATCGTTTCGCCCCGTCCGATTGTACTATTGGAAGGCATTCTGATTTTTTCCGATTCACCGCTCGAGTCGCGCATTCATCATAAGATTTTCATCGATGCGACCGAAGAAGTTCGTTTCAACCGACGATTGCGACGAGACGTCCGTGATCGTGGTCGAAGTCCCGAATCCGTCGAGGAAAGATTCAAGGAGACGGTCAGGCCCATGCACGAGCAGTTTGTTGAACCTTGCAAAGCTCGAGCCGACAGAATCATCTCTGGCGAATCGCCATTTGAGCCCACCTTGTTGGAACTCTCGACATACTTGCTACAATCCAAGCGCCGTTAGAAAGTTCCTGATTCTCTCTGATATTTGGGACCATCGGAATCGAAGGCTAAAATTGTTCAACCTTGGGGGTTCGTGTGATCAAACTCTCCGCAAGATGGTTAAAAAATGAACATCCGTTTGAGCTTGAATTCGAGGGCTACTCCGAAGAGCATCTTCACACCCGAACTGGAGCTTCATCCGCGCCAGGAACTCCGAAAAGATACCATTCACCCAAAGATCTCGTTGCACTCGGAATTGCTGGCTGCACAGGGGTAGACGTCGTTTCGATTTTGGCAAAGATGCGTCAGCCTCTGGAGGCATTTGTTGTCGAAACCGAATTGACTCAAACAACGGAACATCCTCGGGTCTTCGACTCGTGCCGCCTGGTTTACCGATTGGCGGGCAGTCAGCTTGAGCCGGACCGGGTTGCCAGGGCGGTTGCACTTTCATACGGAAAATATTGTGGCGTGAGCGCCATGATTAAAAAAAGCGGTTGCCATTTCGAACCACGGCTTTTCCTGAACGACCAGGACATAACGAACGATTTTGAACAGATATTGGCCGAAATTGTGCAGAGCGAAGTTCAATTGCGGGACGGAAAATCAAACGCAGCACTGCTCATCACGGGAAAT
Organism: Silvanigrellaceae bacterium; assembly: GCA_049423385.1. GTDB lineage: Bacteria > Bdellovibrionota_B > Oligoflexia > Silvanigrellales > Silvanigrellaceae > RFOM01. The sequence continues at coordinate 28,352 of JBMSQQ010000010.1, forward strand.
GAAATACTATTTGGTAAAACCCAGGAAACCAATGGTCGTTTTCTGGCGCGAAATCTGATTTCTGCAGGTTTTGGGATTTCCGAATTGCGAGTGGTCGGAGATCAGTTTGCTCAACTTGCCGAAGCACTTCAAAGTTTGTTGCTGAAAAACGACCTCGTCTTCATCACCGGCGGTTTGGGGCCAACCAAGGATGACCTCACGAGTGAAGTTGTTGCAAAGGTCGTTTCTGCGCCTTTGTCATTTTCGGAAGAGGCATGGAACGTTTGTTTGAGAGCCTTTGAGAGAATGGGGCGAAAGGAAGTTCCGGAAAGCAACAGAAAGCAGGCTTTGCTCCCTGAGGGAGCATTGGTGCTTGCGAATTCCCAAGGCACAGCTGCAGGATTCGTCGTCAATCATTTCGTTGATGGCAAGCCAAAAACAATTTGCGCCCTCCCAGGTGTGCCATGGGAATGCGAAGAAATGTTCCAGAATGAAGTCAGGAGACTTCTTCCGAAATCAAAACAACGTATTCGTGAATGGGGACCCTGGAATATTTGGGGTGTTGGTGAATCAGCTCTGCAGTCACTGATTGGGGAAACCGAATCCGCAATTCTCAAAAAATTGCCGCACGCGGAATTTTCGTTTCAGGCGCATGCGGGCTACGTGACCTACGTCATTCGTTCCGAGTTTGATGATGAATCTGAAATGGATGTCGACCTGGCCGAGGAAGTTTCCAGCCTGGAGTCCTTGTTTGGCGACAGGCTTCTGTACCGCAACGGTGCTCCATTGATTCCGCATTTGTTGTCTCTGGCGACGAACCTGGGTGTCTCACTCTCGTTGGCAGAATCATGCACGGGTGGACGAATTGCCTCTGAATTGACATCGGTTTCAGGTTCTTCGGAAGTCTTCTCTGGCGGTCTTGTTGCCTATTCAAATGAAGTCAAGAAATCGGCTTTGGGAGTGCAGCAGACAACCCTTTCAGATTTTGGCGCCGTGAGCTTGCCTACGGCGGTCGAAATGGCAGCAGGATCTGCGCGACTATTCAACTCGAATGTCGCACTGTCCGTGACCGGAATTGCAGGGCCAGGCGGCGGAACCGAAAGCAAGCCCGTGGGGACTGTCTGTTTTGCACTTTCCCTTGAGGGTCTGTTCAAGTCAGGGCGATTTGATAAAATAACCATGTTGAACAACATGAGTCGATTGCAGGTCCAGGGTTGGAATTTGCAAGATGAAGACAAAATGATTTTGGCGGTTGAGAAAAGGTTCGGTGCATTTCTTGGCCGGGATATTGTTCAAAAGCGATCTGCACTTTTTGGTCTATGTTCGCTGCTTGCAGTTCTCGAAATATTGAGGAGTCCCGATTTTAAATGAAGGCGATGTCTGCAGCACTGACTTGCATCTGTCTACTGCCTTTGCGGTTGGCATTCGCGGAAATCCTGGCTCCAGATGAACTGGATTCAATCTCCTCGTCGGGTGAAGCGATTGTGATGTCTCAATCGGAAAAAGCCTGCTCTTTGGGATATACCGTCGGAGTCGAGGTCGCGGTTGGCGACATGACTTTTCCCTACGGCCCTCCAGGCTTCAAGGAATACAAAGGCACATCGAGAGCTTCCGGTATTGAATTCAGAATGCAAAAACCCTTGTGCACAAATATAATTGTTCAGTCTTTATTTGGGAAATTCAGATTTATAAATTCGTTTCCATCCAGTGGCCGTATTTATGACGTTCAGGCAGTCTCATGGAACGAAGTGAGTCTGTCTGGCGGCGGCACGTCGGAACTGTACCGCGGCGAAAATTTATTCACCGAGATTCAACTTGGATTGGGTTTGGATTACGAACGGTTTCAGTATGCTCGCGGTACTTTCTCTTTTCAGACGCTACCTCTGTCGCTTGGACTGAGAGCCTTCTGGCACTTCGATGTGCTTGGGCAGCCGGCAACTTTTGGATTAGACTTCGGAACTGCCAAGAGCGTCTTGAGTCGCACACTTGTAAAGTATGACTCTGCGCCAACATCCTCTAAAACCAACGCATCTGTGGTTCACATAAACGAGGATCAAAAGGTCTCAATCCAGGAATTGGAAGTTGCAGCCCACGTTGGATTTACATCGGTCGCAATGACAAAGGATGTCAATTACAACATACAATCTCAGCATCAATTGTCATTGATTTGGAATTCCAGGAGACGAACCGGGCAGCAATTCATGACCGAGCGAGTTCCTGTCACGGACGAAGTCAAACAATTTGATCTTGACATGAAATCCGCAGCCTGGATTTTGCGCTGGTCGGAGCGGATTTAAACTTTTTTCAGCCGGGTGAATATTTCTTTTACATCCACTTCAAATTTTGGATCGACAAAAACTTGTGGAGACAATTTCAGTTTGTCTGCGATAATTGTCTGGACACGCCTGATGTGAAGGTTTTTTCGTTCGAGCTTGTTTTGGCTGACCCACTGTGCAGCGGCGACAATGAGGCTTGAAACTTGCTCGGCGGTCAGCTTTTCAGTGTTAATGGTGATATCGAAGTCGGAGTGGTCGTTGATATCAAGGCCATACAGTTGCAAATAGCGTTTGCGATTTTGGTCATCCCGTTTCAGGGTCTTGTAGAGTACAGCCTCATACGATGCCTCTTTTTCGCTTTCACGTTTATTGATTCTACGTGCGCGAGCTTCAAGCGGTGCATGAAGCCAGATCCTGAGGTCAGCTTCCATCAACCACGCCGCAAGACGGGTTCCCAGGACAATATTTTCATTCAACGCGGCGCGGATGCACTTCAGGTCCGTCAGGTAGTCGAAAATGAAATTGTCGGGAGCCTCTTTGTGGAGGTCTTCAAAACTCATTCCCAACTCTTTCGCCAGGTCACGGAACGTGTAGTTCACAATCGTCAAACCGAGAGCACGACCGACGTTGGTTGTTGCTGTCGTGTTGCCGCATCCACTATGTCCAGAAATCGCAATCCGCATGTCCGTCGGTCTCCCAAAATTGCATCAATCTTTTGCTTATAATTCATTGCGTGCTGCATTGCCAGTTGGCGTCAAAGTCCCGGATTTTGCCAATCGCTCGTTCAAATTCAAGCTCGTCGATGCTGATCACAAAGCGGAGGTGGCTTGGCAAACCCGTCCAGGTCGCATTGTTGAGCAGCAGGCCTGTTTCATTGAAAATCTTTTGAGCAATTGAATCTGCGGCGCTGGTTTCATCGAATGCAATTTCCGAGTCCCATTTTGTTCGCAATCCTTCGAGATATTTTCTGGGAGATGCACAAACAAACAATCCACCTTCAGGTTGAACCACGTCCCATCCGGTTTCTTCGAGCATTTTTATGAGCTGTTCGCTTCGTTTCTTGAGCACTTTTCGCTGTGAATCGAGGGTCACGTGTACTGGATGATTCGCTTCTGCCAAAGCTTGGTAGATCTTTCGGGCTGCGTAACGCGTCGTGGAGTGGGGCAGGGCGCTCTGTCGGCTCTTGATGCTCGCAACCAGTTGCTCAACTGGGCTCAGTGCCCATCCGAAGCGAAACCCGCCAGCGGCCAATTCTTTAGAGACACCTCCCATGAGTACGAAGGGAACTTTGGTGGTTCCTGCATTCATGAGGATTCTGTCCAAATTGAATTGTGAATGCAATTTATCAAATTCGAGGCCCGAAAAAATTGTATCGAGGATCAACCCACACTTGTGTTGTTGCAGCACTTCGGAAAGCTCCAGCATTTCCGAGCCGGAATAAATTGCTCCGGTTGGATTTACAACGGGCGCATTCAGGTACAGCCAATGAGCACCCGACAGCGACAACGTGTCGTCAAGTTGTTGCGGCGTCAACTTGAATCGATTGCGTTCGCTGGTCTTGGCTACAACGTGGTTGGTATTGAAAAAATGTGAAGCCGCAACGAAATGGCCATAGGCTCCACTGGGCATGATGATTTTTTCATTGTTGCCCGTGATGGTTTCGAGAAGGGCTGCAAAGATGGGCGCAACTCCGGTTCCCACGGCAACGGTCGAGGCAGGTACTTCCGCCAGGCCGAAACGGGAATTCACAAAATTGACAATGCTTTGTTCCACGCTGGTTTCTTGGCTTGAAATGTTCTGCCGCAGGTATCCTTCGATGATTGCCGCATGAAGTTGTTCCGGACTCTTGAGGCAGTTTTCGCCGTAATCAAGCCGAATAGTGTTCTGGTTGAGTTCGAGACCATTGGTTTTAATTGCCGGATGATTGAATGCTGTGATCACGTGTGCCGGTGGCATTACTTCAGTTGAGAACTCTGATTCAGTTGGCAGACGAAGCACATCGCTCTTGCTGCGTCTGAGATCTGTCAGTTGAAAATTGAGAAGATCCGAGAAGATTCTCGAATAGTATTTTTGAGTCAAAAGTGGAGTTCTGCTGTACGAGAGTTCCGCAGCGGCAGACAATTGTTCAAGAAGCCTTGAGTTTTCAGAGAGAACAAAACTCAGTTCAAGATCCGAATAAACTTTGTTGCGCACGAGCCCACACAGCAAGGTCACATGAGCAGGCAATCGATTGTCTGCAATGTGAGACAAAATGCCATGGCCGGACGGCTGGCTTGAGAGTTCAAAGTGCTGAGAAATGTCGATGACAAGATGAGTTGAATTGACCGCGCAAATTTCGCAAAGTCGTGCGAACGCGTCATTCGTTCGGATCTCAAATTCCTGGAGGCTTGTAATCACAAGTTGCGGCTTGAGCTTCTCGACAAGTTTCCCAACTTCATCCGCACGTCTGGGAGCCTCGAGAACAAATGGATTTCTGGCACCTTGGGATTCGGGAATGAACCGTGTCTGAGTCACGTGTGTGCCCAATTCGCGGTCGATCAGGGCCACTGCAGGATTGAAGATTTGCAGAAAGTTCTTGATGACGCTCCTTCGAGTTGGAGCGATAAAGACGCTCTTTGCTGTGATTGGTACTTTCCAATAGCTGCGCAGGTATTGTGCAATTTGTCTACGCAGTTGAGGTTCACCCTCGGTGTCTGAATAAGGCAATCCAGGGTTCTTTTGCAGCCAATCTGCAATGTTTCCAATAAAGTTTATTTTTTCCTCGGCTATGTCATCACTGTTGAAGGACAAATCGAGGCCATTCCGTGAGTCTTCGAACCCACGTTGAGCGATCAGTTTGAACAGTGATTTGGTCGGGGCAGGATGTCTCAATGTCGCTTCGTAGACAATCAAACTGTGAGATATTCTTCCTCCTGCTTTCGCATATGCATTCGCAGTTTGGGCGCAAATGGGCTCATCACTGGTCAAACTTGTGAAGAATTCAAATCGATGAGGCGAGCCTTTCTCAATCTCGACAAGTGGCTGGATATCTGTGTCTTCTGCTTGCCAAACCTTGGTGGACCATATTTTGCGGATAGCAAATCCGCGTCGTGTAAAAAGCCTGTCCAGGACTGCTGTTCCGGGACGTCCGCCCATGTTCAAAATGATTTTCGCAGATGGCTTGCAGACTTCTATGGACTCCTCGACTGCCCTTGCAATCAAGCCAAGACCAAATTGGTCTTCGATGTAGCCCTGCTTTTCGCAATAATTGCTCAATGCGTGCAGGTCGTGGTCGTTGGAGTCTTCGCTGACAAAACTGCTTGCCATGAGTGGCTCAGGGCTCAGAACCTGCGGAATACAGCCAATGACTCGATCGAGTTGAATCGATTTTTCAATCATGAATCCAAGCAAATCCGAGACATGAAACTCGACCCTGTCGAGCAGGCATTTTCCATCCGCGTCAATCCTGGGAGTACCAGAATCATCAAGCGCATTGAGAACAAGATTGATGCGTGCGCAGGTGATGGCACGTGGATTGATGTCCAGTCCGTAAATTTTCTGGGGTAGATTTTTTTGCGCGAGCGCAATCGATATCCAACCATTGCCGCAACCCAATTCAGCAATCAGGCGACCCTGAAACTCGGTGGCAGGATATCTTGCGAGCCCTTCGAAGAATGTGAATGACCAATCCTCGGGGGTGAAAATGCTTGGAAGTTGAAGGAGCCTCAGCTGTTGACCCGCGGGGTTGTGGCCATCGAGCGTCAGGATGGCAAAAGAGAAGTGGTACTTGTGAACAAAGTCCTCAGTTCCTTCATCCATCTCGTCACAATGTCTTATAAGTTGTGAAAGGAATCGACGGACCTGCGAGAGCTTTTCTGGTGTTGAGCCAAAGTCGAGCAAACTTTTCAGGGCGTCATATGCTGCATGACTCGATTCTGAGCAACGCTCCAAAAAATCAATCGGACTTGAGAATCCCATTTGCTTGTACCTCTTCCATTTGTCCGGGGACGATATTCAAGCACGGAGCTTTTGCAAAGTTGCAAAATCCAAAAAGCATACGCAGACTGTCCGCTTGAAAAATCAATTTCCGATATTGGGGGAGAGCGATGCCAGCTGAATCTAAGTTTGCTTTTGTTGTGAACCGGTTTTTAAACAGGTTTGTCTGCAAGACTCGGATCATAACAGTGGCAGTCGTGGCAGCTGCCGCGGGTTCAGGCAAAACGGCCCGGGCCCAGCCGGCTCCCGGCGCGGCATCTTCGGCAGCCAACTCTCCAAAAGACTTTGCGGGTGCGCAAGGGGCGAATTCGGGCACTTCCCAGTCTGTCACGGGCTCATTACCGGTCGGAGGCTCCAGCGAGAGCCCGCTTCATACCGTTGCGCCGTCTTCACTTTTGAACTTGCGTCTTCATCCTGCAACTCTGCCATTGGAAGCTGAAGTGTCATGTTCGCTTTTGTTTGGCTGTCAATTGGGCCTCAGTCGCGGCTTTTCGGTGGGTGGAGACGCGCTCAAAACCCTTGGCGTGACAACGTTGGGTCAACACTTCTATGGTCCAGGTGCGTGGGCATATCTGGACGTAAATGTGGGATACCAGTTTCTCCGTTTGGCAGAGCGGCAATCCAGCTTGATGGGCGCGTTCGGTTATCGCACTTTCAGCTACAAAAACTCAGAGGGGGCAAAATTCGGCCGTTCGGGCATGGCCTTCCGCACGGCTTACGCGGAGTCCGTATTTCCTGCATATACTCAGGGAATGGTGTTTGAGGCCTTTTCGTCGCCCCTTCAGACCGAGGGCGGCGCCGATCAACCCTTCAATCCATCCGATGAGAGAAAGGTGAGAAGCAGTCTGGTCAGGGAATTTGCTCAGTTCATGCGGAGCAATCCGCTACTTCGACTGCAGATGCCGGCCGATCTTGAAATCATCAATTGGAGTCCGTCACAGGTTGACCTGCCCGGAGCCATGCGGGGATACTTGCGAATTTCTCCATCCTATGAGCAGACAGATTTGGTGATTCGAAGTGGTGACCAAGACATTTTTAGTTGGATAGAAAAGCGTTTTGCGCTGCAACTTATGCTAATGACGACCTACGCGTCGCCCGAGGAGCGTTCCGGTCGCTTGGGGTTGTTGGGCGGTCTGGGATTTGAAATGGCTGCTACAAAATCAAGCGTTGAATCAAAATCCACCCGGTCCGAATTGATTCCAACAATACCCTCTGCCCCCCTTGTTCAAGGAAAGCTAGAAATTCAAGGGACCTGGCAGTTCTAATAAGTTGTAAGAATCTCGCTTGCGCTGCCTTCAGCTTTGTATTAAGCGAATCGACTCACGTTCGGAAACAGCCGATTTCGCGCTGCAACTCTGAACAAGTTGTGAATAGGAAGGTTGCCAATGGCAAAGAAAATTGTTGGTCTCATCAAGCTCCAGATTACCGCTGGACAGGCCACAGCGGCTCCACCAATCGGTCCAGCCCTGGGTCAACGCGGTGTCAACATCGCGATGTTCGTTAAGGAATTCAACGCCCGCACGCAAAAACAGGCAGGCACAATCCTCCCGACGATCATCACTGTCTACTCAGACAAGTCGTTTACATTCATCACCAAGACGCCACCTGCGACGGTTCTTCTGAAGCAGGCTGCCAAGATTCAGTCGGGAAGCAAGACCCCGGGCAAGGCGCTGTGCGGTTCTGTAACGGAAAAGCAGGTTGAGGAAATCGCCAAAACCAAGCTCCCCGACTTGAACTGCTATGACGTGGAAACAGCGAAGCGCCTCATCAAAGGCTCAGCTCGTTCCATGGGACTCGAAGTCAAGTAATCAAAATTTATTTTGAGGGAGGCTACAGGGCCGTTTGAACCTCAGGAGTTGAATCATGAAAAAGATTGGAAAGAAGCTTTCTGAAGCTCGTAAAAAAGTGAACGCCGACAAGCGTTACTCACTCACCGAAGCTGCTTCTCTGTTGAAAGAAGTCAGCTACTCGAAGTTCGACGGCACTGTTGAAGTTGCCATGAACCTCGGTGTTGACCCTCGTCACGCGGACCAAAACGTACGTGGTGCTGTTGTCCTTCCCAACGGCCTTGGCAAGAAGGTTCGCGTGTTGGTTTTCGCCAAGGGCGAGAAAATCAAAGAAGCTGAAGAAGCAGGTGCAGACTTTGTTGGCGGTGATGACATCGCTCAGAAGATTCTCGGTGGTTGGCTCGATTTTGAAGCCGCTGTCGCCACTCCCGATATGATGGGTGTTGTGGGCCGCCTTGGTAAGATTCTTGCTCCCCGTGGTTTAATGCCGAACCCTAAAGTCGGAACGGTGACCATGGATCTCCGTACTGCTGTCAAAGATGCCAAAGCTGGTCGTGTTGAATTCAAGGTCAACAAAGCCGGTATTATCCAGGCTCCTGTCGGCAAGACCTCTTTTGCTCCAGCAGCAATTGAAGAAAATCTCAAAGCTTTCGTCGAGGCAATTTTGAAGGCCAAGCCTTCAGCTGCAAAGGGAACTTACGTCAAGTCTGCATACGTCAGCGCGACGATGAGCCCAAGCCTCCGCCTCGACACGACCGAAATGAAGTAATCGTTTTTTCGTGGGTCGAAGACTGCTGGTGCTCGATGGTTCGAGGTAAACCCCGCATAGACTAAGACCCCCTTTTTAGTCACCCGACGACGAAAGTCGTCAAAGTTGAAGGGAGGTTCGATTGGATAGGAATGCCAAAGTCGCCTGGCGCGACGACGTGGTCAAATACCTAGACAAGTCGTCCGCGCTGTTTTTGGCGCAATATCAGGGCATGACAGTTGAGGAGCTGACCGAATTGCGTCGCGCTCTTAAGGCTGCCAATGCCGAATTCCGCGTCGTGAAAAACACGATTGCCAAGAAGGCGATTGAGGGTCGTCAGGAAAGCGTTATCGCTTCCGACCTCAAGAACCAAACGGGCATTGTGTTCGTATTCGGCGATGTTGCAGCGGCTGCCAAGGCATTTACCGAAGCTTCGAAGAAAAACGAGAAGCTGAAGGTTGTGTCTGGCTACATGGAAGCTTCAAAATTGGGCTCCAAACAGATCGAAGCTTTGGCTTCGCTTCCTTCTCGGGAAGTTCTGTTGGCCAAGATTTTGGGATCTTTGGTTGCACCACACCGTGGCATGTTGGGCGTCGTTCAGGGCGTTCCACGCGCATTGGTCAGTGTGTTGAACCAAATCAAGGAAACCAAGTCTGCTTGATTTGTTGTTAACGTTAACTATTTGAAACTAATAGATTTTTAATAGGGAGTCTTAATTATGTCGACTATCACTAAAGAGCAATTCATTGAATACATCAAGGGCCTCACTCTGATCCAAGCTGCTGAGCTCGTTAAAGAACTCGAAGAAATCTTCGGCGTTTCTGCTGCTGCTCCTGTTGCTGTTGCTGCTGTTGCTGGCGCTGCTGCTCCAGCTGCTGAAGCTCAGACCGAGTTCGAAGTCATCCTCAAGGCTGGCGGCGACAAGAAGCTCGACGTCATCAAGGAAGTTCGCGCTCTGACAGGCTTGGGCCTCAAGGAAGCCAAGGACCTCGTTGAAGGCGCTCCAAAGAGCCTCAAGGCTGGCGTGACCAAGGCTGAAGCTGAAGATATCAAGAAGAAGCTCACAGCTGCTGGCGCAACTGTTGACATCAAGTAATAGCCTCGAGTGGGGGATGACTCCGCTCAAGGTTTACTGAAGCAAGCCAACCGAATCTCTCGGTTGGCTTGACTTTTGCTATTAGGAAGATAAGTTTCGGCCTACATGCGCAAAAAGGCCCCACCGATGTGGGCCGGGCCCAATTGTGATTTTGGATCAGTAACGTAACGAGGTCCTCTTTATGTCTAATATGGCATCTAGTTTTGTTCGCCATCGGAGAAACTTTGCAAAGGTCCATCCGATTATCGGCATGCCTAATCTAATTGACATTCAAAAGAGGTCGTACGCCGAATTCCTCCAGGGTGTTGAGACAGCTGACACGAGAAGCGAAATTGGGCTTCAAGGCGTGTTCAAGAGTGTCTTCCCTGTCATGGATTTCGACAAGACGGCTTCTGTTGAATTTGTCAGTTACTCTCTCGACGAGTCGAAATACACTGTCGAAGAGTGCCGTTCAAAAGGTATGACTTATGCAGCGCCAATCAAGGTGCTCATCCGTCTGCTGATTTGGGACGTCGATCACGAGACCGGTGTCAAATCGATTCGTGGTTTCAAGGAGCAGGAAGTTTACTTTGGTGAAATTCCTCTCATGACCGAAAACGGAACGTTCATCATCAATGGTACCGAGCGAGTTGTCGTGTCGCAGCTTCACCGTTCGCCCGGTGTGTTTTTTGATCACGACAAAGGCAAGACTCTCTCGTCAGGAAAGCTTCTCTATAATGCTCGTATCATTCCTTACCGCGGTTCGTGGTTGGATTTTGAATTCGACACAAAAGACATTCTCTATTGCCGTATCGACAGACGTCGCAAAATGCCTGCAACGATTCTGCTCAAGGCACTCGGATACACAACAGAAGAATTGCTCAACCACTTCTATGAGCGTGAAACTATCGTCCTGAAAGACGGAAAGTTCATGCGCAAGGTTGATTGGAAATTCCTCGGCAGCAAACGCGCTCCGTCGGATATCATCGATCCAAAGTCGGGCGAAGTTCTGGTCAAGCGCAACCGCAAGATCACCGCAAAGGTGGTTCGTCAAATGCAGGCTGCCAACGTGGACGCGTTGCCGATGACTGACGAAGAAGTCAGCAAGAAAATCATTGCGCGCGACATTGTTGATGAAGATACTGGTGAAGTGCTTTTCCCGGTCAATACGGAATTGGCGAAACCAGTTCTCGAGCAAGTCAAACTTCAGAATATTTCGAAGTTCGAAGTTCTGTTTATCGACGACGTGAACGTCGACTCGTCGTTCCGCGACACGCTGAACGCCGACAAAACCGCAAACCAGGAAGAAGCGCTCATCGAAATCTACAAGCGCATGCGTCCTGGTGATCCACCAACTTTGGACAATGCGAGCCAACTTTTCGACAACCTCTTCTTTGTCAAAGAGCGCTACGACCTCTCCCGCGTTGGTCGTATGAAGTTGAACGAAAAGCTTGGGCTTGCTGAAAAGATCGACATCGATCATCGCACGCTGACGCGTGAAGACATTCTTGGCACCGTCAAGATGCTGCTCGCAGTTCGCGCCGGAACTGAAGTGGTCGATGATATCGACCACCTTGGTAATCGTCGTGTGCGTGCCGTTGGTGAATTGCTCGAGAACCAATACCGTATCGGTCTCACCAGAATTGAACGGGCCATTCGCGAGCGTCTGCAGCTTCAGGACCTCGACAGCCTGATGCCTCACGACCTTGTGAATGCGAAGCCTGTGACGGCTGTCGTCAAAGAATTCTTTGGCTCTTCTCAGCTGAGCCAGTTCATGGACCAAACCAACCCGCTTGCAGAAGTTTATCACAAGCGCCGCTTGTCGGCCCTTGGACCAGGCGGTCTGTCGCGTGAGCGCGCAGGTTTCGAAGTCCGTGACGTTCACCCGACGCACTACGGACGTATCTGTCCAATTGAAACGCCTGAAGGTCCAAACATTGGTCTTATCGTCTCGCTTGCATCATATGCTCGCGTGAACCAATACGGATTTATCGAAACTCCTTATCGTGAAGTTGCTGATCGCAAACCAACGGATGGCGTGCGCTACTATTCATCAACAGATGAATGGCGTGATCACACCATTGCTCAGGCAAACGTGGGCCTCGACAAGTCGAAGGCGATTCCGACCAACCAGCTCATCAACACCCGCCGTGCCGGCGAAACAACAATGGCTTCGGGTGAAGAAGTTGACCTTATCGACGTTGCTGCAAACCAGCCGGTGTCGGTTGCTGCGTCGCTGATTCCGTTCCTCCAGAACGACGACGCCCACCGCGCGCTGATGGGTGCCAACATGCAACGCCAGGGTCTGCCACTTCTCAGAACCCGTGCGCCTTTGGTTGGTACTGGCATGGAGCGTAAAGTTGCATCCGACTCGGGAGTGACTGTCGTTGCCAAACGTTCAGGCACTGTCATCCGCGTTGACGCAGAGCGTATCGTTGTGAAGGCCAACGACGGTGCTGCAGATGCGACTGAAGTTGCTTCGGAAGTCGATATCTACAACTTGGTCAAATATCAGCGTTCCAACGTTGATACTTGCATCAACCAGCGTCCAATTGTGAAGGTCGGCGAGCTTGTTGAAGCCGGCGACATCATCGCAGACGGTTTCTCGACCGAAATGGGTGAGCTCGCGCTGGGACAGAACGTGGTTGTCGCGTTCATGCCTTGGCAAGGTTACAACTTTGAGGATGCGATCGTTGTCTCTGAGCGAGTCGTGAAAGACGACCTCTATACGTCGATCCACATCCAGGAATTCGAATGTGTCAGCCGTGACACCAAGCTGGGACGCGAGGAAATCACCTCCGATATTCCGAACGTGGGTGAAGAAGCGCTCAAGAACCTCGATGACGCCGGTGTTGTTCGCATTGGTGCAGAGGTAAAGCCTGGCGATATTCTGGTTGGTAAGTTGACTCCTAAGGCTGAAACCCAGTTGACACCTGAAGAGAAGCTCCTGCGCGCAATCTTCGGTGAGAAGGCTGCAGACGTTCGCGACACATCGCTGCGCGTTCCGCCTGGAGTTGTGGGTACGGTCATTGGTGCGAAAGTTTTCTCGCGTGAAGGCGCAGAGCCCGACAGCCGTATGCAGGCAGTCCAGGAACAAGAAATTGCGAAACTCCGCAAGGACGAGCGCGATCGTATCGAGATTATCCGTCAGTCGGCATTGGAAAAGCTCCGTGCCATGATGGTTGGCGAAACAGCTGCAGTTGCGGTTGAGACCCAACACGATGGCGTCAGCCACAAGGTTGCCGCTGGTCAGAAGATCACTGAGCAGGCATTCCTGGGCATGTCGATTGACCAAATCCGCAAGCTGGAAGTTGTCAGTCCTGAAAAGAGCAGCACGCTTTCGAAAATCAAGAAGTCCATGGATGCAAAATTGAACCTCGTACACGCCATGACCGAAGAACAAATCGGCCGCGTGAAGCGCGGTGATGAACTGCCTCCAGGCGTCATCAAGATGGTCAAGGTCTATGTGGCAATCAAGCGTCGTCTCCAGGTGGGTGACAAGCTCGCTGGACGTCACGGTAACAAGGGTGTGATCTCAAAAATCGTGCCAGTTGAAGATTTGCCATTTCTCGAAAACGGACAGCCTGTCGACATCGTGTTGAGCCCGCTCGGCGTGCCTTCACGTATGAATATCGGTCAGGTCATGGAAACCCACTTCGGTTGGGCAGCTCGTGGCATTGGCGAGAAGATCAACGACATGCTCGACAAGGCCGCTCCGCGCGAAGAACTTGAAGCATACCTCTTGAAGGTTTGGGACGACGAGGGTGTCCGCAAGTTCATCAAGGGGTGCAGCAACGAAGAATTGCGTCACTTTGTGCGAAAATACCGCGAGGGTGTGACACTCTCGAACCCGGTTTTCGATGGAGCCGAAGAGCGCGAAGTGTTCGATTACCTCAAGCTTGCAGGGCTTCCTGAAAGCGGACAGGTTGAACTCTATGATGGACGCTCAGGCGAGAAGTTCGACCGTCCGGTCACCGTCGGTGTCATGTACATCCTGAAACTTCACCACTTGGTGGACGAGAAGATCCATGCCCGTTCGATTGGACCATACAGCCTTGTGACTCAGCAGCCCTTGGGCGGTAAGGCGCAATTCGGTGGTCAGCGTCTGGGTGAAATGGAAGTGTGGGCAATGGAAGCGTACGGAGCGGCTTACACTCTGCAGGAATTCCTGACCGTCAAGTCGGATGACATCGTTGGCCGCACAAAGATGTACGAAGCAGTCGTGAAGGGAGAGAATATGATGCTCCCCGGTCTGCCTGAGTCGTTCAACGTCTTGGTCAAGGAAATGCAGTCACTCGCTCTCGATGTGAAATTGATCAGAGAAGGCGAAGAGGTCAGCCATGAAGACCTCCAACGTGAACAGAGGGAAACCCCATAAGGGTTTTTCCTCGGTTGAATCGTGTATGATGAATTCTTCGCCTCTAGGAGCTTAAGATGAATGATAATCTGAGAACAGCGTACAGCTTCTTCGAAAAGCCAGTTGACCCTCTCGATTTCACTGCGGTCAAGATAGGACTTGCTTCTCCCGAGCGCATTCGTAGCTGGTCGTTTGGTGAAGTCAAAAAGCCTGAAACAATCAACTATCGTACGTTCAAGCCCGAGCGTGATGGCTTGTTCTGCGGCAAAATTTTCGGCCCGGTTCGCGATTTCGAGTGTATTTGCGGAAAGTATAAGCGCAAGAAGCACCGCGGCACAGTGTGCGAAAAGTGCGGCGTTGAAGTTATTGAGAGCAAGGTGCGTCGCGAACGTTTGGGTCACATCAACCTGGCGTCACCGGTCGCTCATATTTGGTTCTTGAAGTGCTTGCCGTCCCGTATCGGTGCGGTGCTTGATTTGTCGTTGAAGGATCTTGAAAAGATTCTCTATTGCGAGTCCTACATTGTACTTGATCCCAAGGAAACAGACCTCAAGAAAAATGAGCTTCTCTCTGAGGACAAGTATCAGTCGAGCCTTCGTCAATATGGAAACAACACTTTCCGTGTGAGCATCGGTGCAGATGCAATCCTCGAGATGCTGCAAGGAATTGAGGTGTTTGAACTTGCGAATTACCTCCGCGAGGCGCTCAAAAACACAACCTCCGATGCGCAAACAAAGAAGCTCATCAAGCGTTTGAAAGTTGTTGGTGCGTTCATGACGAGCGACAACAGCGTTGAATGGATGATGCTCAACGTTATTCCCGTGTTGCCTCCCGACCTTCGTCCTCTGGTTCCATTGGACGGTGGACGTTTTGCAACTTCCGACCTCAACGACCTATATCGTCGTGTGATCAACCGTAACAATCGTCTTTTGCGATTGGGTGAATTGAATGCGCCCGAGATTATTGTTCGCAACGAGAAGCGCATGTTGCAGGAAGCTGTGGACGCGCTTTTTGACAACGGCCGCCGCGGAAAGACCTTCACCGGTCCAAACAAGCGTCCATTGCGCTCGCTGTCGGACATGCTCAAAGGCAAGAATGGACGTTTCCGTCAGAACCTTCTCGGAAAGCGTGTCGACTACTCGGGTCGTTCCGTGATTGTTTCCGGACCCGAACTCAAGCTCCACCAGTGCGGCTTGCCCAAGCTGATGGCGCTCGAAATGTTCAAGCCATTCCTGTTCAACAAGCTCGAAGAGCGTGGATTTGTGTCCACCATCAAGAGCGCGAAGAAGATGGTTGAAAAAGAGCGTCCGGAAGTGTGGGACTTGCTTGAAGAAGTTACCAAAGAGCATCCGGTTCTCCTGAATCGTGCTCCTACTCTTCACCGTTTGGGTATTCAGGGGTTTGAACCAGTCCTCGTTGAAGGGAAGGCTCTTCAGCTTCACCCTCTCGTGTGCCAGGCATTCAACGCCGACTTCGACGGTGACACGATGTGTGTTCACGTCCCGCTCAGCCTGGAAGCCCAGATTGAGGCTCGCGTTTTGATGATGTCGACAAACAACATTCTGTCGCCTCAGCATGGTACGCCAATCATCGAGCCAACCAAGGACATCGTTCTTGGACTGTACTATCTGACGCGCGAAAACGTCGGTGCCAAAGGCAGTGGCATGAAGTTTGCAAACCTGAACGAAGTGCGTGCGGCCTATGACCACGGACGTATCGATATCCATGCCCGCGTTTGGGTTCGTGCCAAGGCAAACGACAAGCAGCTGACCCAAACGACGGTGGGTCGTGTCATGTTGCGCGAAGTGGTACCAAATCGCGTGCCGTTCTTCGAAAAATACAACAAGGCCATGGACAAGAAGAGCCTTGCTGCGTTGGTCAACGAAACCTACCGTTTGTGCGGTGCAAAGGACACGGTGCTCCTTGCAGACGCTCTGCGTGAATTGGGCTATCGCCACGCAACCCAAGCGGGAATCTCGATCTCCATCAAGGACATGGTTATTCCGGCTGAAAAGGCAGGATTGCTTGGCCAGGCGCATGACGAAGTGCGTACGGTCCACGAAGAGTACAACCAAGGCCTGATTACCGAGGGCGAACGTCACAACAAGGTGATCGACATCTGGTCACGTGTTCAGGACAACATTGCCGAGTACATGTTCAAGCAGATCTCGACGCAAAAAGTGAAGGATGAAACTGGCAAGGACACGATCATCCCTTCATTCAACTCACTGTTCATGATGGCCGACTCCGGTGCGCGCGGTAGCAAGTCGCAGATGCGTCAGTTGGCAGGTATGCGCGGCCTGATGGCCAAGGCAACGGGCGAGATCATCGAAACGCCTATTACGGCAAACCTGCGTGAAGGCCTCACGGTGTTGCAGTACTTCATCAACACCCACGGTGCACGTAAGGGTCTTGCGGACACCGCGCTCAAGACAGCTTCGTCTGGTTACTTGACTCGTCAGCTCGTCGATGTCGCTCAGGATACGATTGTGTCCGAATACGATTGCGGCACGATGGACGGCATCGAAATGACGCCCGTGATCGACGGCGGCGAAGTGATTCAAAAGCTGGGTCAGCGGATTCTCGGCCGTACTTCACTCGAAGACGTCAAGAACCGCTCGACAGGCGAAGTTATTGTTCGCGCCAACGAAGAAATGTCCGAAGAAGTGAATATCAAGCTTGAAGCGGCCAAGATTGACCGGGTCAAGGTTCGTTCGGTTCTGACCTGTCGCACACGCCGCGGTGTTTGCGCGAAGTGCTACGGCCGCGACCTTGCAACGGGTAACCTTGTGAACGTGGGTGAAGCTGTGGGCGTCATTGCTGCTCAGTCCATTGGTGAACCAGGAACCCAGTTGACGATGCGTACGTTCCACCAAGGTGGTGCAGCATCGACACAGGCTCAACAGTCGTCACACGAAGCCAAGGTTGAAGGCACGGTTAAAGTGCTCAATTCAAACCTCGTGCGCGGTAAGGAAAAAGGCAAAGACCAGAATTGGTTCCGTGCGATGGGCCGCAACGGTGAGGTTGTTGTGTACGACCTCGACGGGAACGAGCGAGACCGTCACTCGATTCCATACGGTTCAAAGGTGTTCATCAAGGATGGACAAAATGTTGCCGTCGGCGATCAGTTGATTGAATGGGACCCGCACTCTGTCGTGATCGTTGCTGAAGTGGCCGGTAAGGTTCGCTACAGCGATATGGAAGAAGGTATTTCATACGAGGAGCGTCAGGAAGAAACCACGGGTATCTCTCGTCGCGTTATCCTTGAGACTCGCGATGCGAAGGTCAAGCCAGCACTTCTGGTTACAGATTCCTCTGGTACTGCAGTGAAGATCTCCCAGACACGCGATGCGAAATACCTGCTCCCGAGCGGTGCCACGGTTATGTTCGCCGACGGCGAGCCTGTGTTTCCTGGTGACATTCTCGCCAAGATTCCACGGGAACAGGCCAAGACTCGTGACATTACCGGTGGTTTGCCTCGTGTTGCCGAGTTGTTCCTGGCGCAAAAACGCCGCACCTTTGCGATCATTTCCGAAATCGACGGTTACGTCAGCTTCGGTAAGGATACGAAGGGCAAACGCTGTGTTGTTGTGAAACCTGAATTCGGCGACCAAAAGGAATATTTGATTCCAAAGGGCCGTCACGTGGTTGTGACGGAAGGTGACTTTATCCGTGCGGGCGAACCGCTTGTGGATGGTTCCCTGAACCCACACGACATTTTGCGGGTCTTGGGTGAAAAAGCCCTGGCCAGCTACCTCGTGTCGGAAATTCAGGCAGTTTACAAGCTTCAGGGCGTGCCAATCGACGACAAGCACATCGAAATCATCGTCAAGCAGATGCTCCGTCGCGTGAAGATCAAGGATCCAGGTGACACCGAGTTCTTGCCTGCGGCTCAGGTTGAAAAGTGGACTTTCGAAGAACAGAACGAATTGGCAGTCGCGCGTGGAGCAAGACCTGCTGTTGCTGAGCCTTTGTTGCTTGGTATCGCCAGGGCGGCGTCCTCGACCGAGTCGTTCATTTCTGCGGCGTCCTTCCAGGAAACGACGAAGGTCCTCACGGAGGCTTCTTTGTCGGGTCGTGTTGACCTCCTCCGCGGTCTTAAAGAGAACGTCATCATGGGTCGTCTGATCCCGGCTGGTACAGGTGTCAACCTGTACAAGAATGTTGATATGTTCGTGGAAGGCCAGACACTCGATGCGGAAGCGATCATTGAGGCTGCAACGCCTTCAATGGTGGCGCGTTTGGGTGGCCATGCGCACAATTATCGCTAAGACGCTGAAATAGTGTGTGTTTGCAAAATCCCCGGGTCAAACGCCCGGGGGTTTTTTTATGTGAAAAGTTCGCTTGGAATCTATTTTTCAAGCTTTGCTTGACAATGTTTCAGCTGTTGGATATGGCTCGAGGCCCATACTTGGAGATGTCTAGATGGAAAGCCAAAAAATTCGCATTCGTCTTAAGGGATACGACGCTTCACTTGTAGATCAAAGCGTTGCCCAAATTATCAACAAGGCAAAAGGAACTGGCGCGCGTATTGCCGGACCCGTTCCAATGCCAACTCTCATCAACCGTTATACGGTGTTGCGCTCTCCTCACGTCGATAAAAAGTCCCGTGAGCAGTTCGAAATCAGAACACACCGTCGCTTGATCGACTTGCTCGAGCCTAAGCAGCAGACGGTGGACGCGCTCATGAAGCTCGATCTTGCTGCTGGTGTTGATGTTGAGATCAATCTCTACTAACGCGAGCCCGCCGCGTTAACGCGGTTGGTTCTTTTACAAACTGGCGCTGCGAACGACTCGCATCCAGTCCGAGGGAAGTCATATGATTCGTAATGCATTTATCAAGGTCGGCATGACCAGTGCATTTACCGAAGCAGGAGAGGCTCAGGGAGTTACAGTTCTCCGCCTTCAACCTGCCAAGGTCGTCCGCCATGAGAGTCTCCAAGATGGGCGCACTCTGGTTGTCGTGGAATACGACACCGGTGCAAAGAAGAAGACAACTCGTGGTTGGGCAGTCGCAAATGCCGCAGAATATCCTGTCGGCTCCTCTGTTACCTCGCCGGCACTCACGGCAGGACAACTCATCAAATTGTCTGGTGTCTCCAAAGGTAAGGGCTTCCAAGACGCCGTAACGCGTCACGGTTTTGCAGGCGGTCCTGCAAGCCACGGTAGCCGTTTCCATCGCGCTCCCGGTTCTGTCGGTATGCGTACTGAGCCAGGCCGCACTCCAAAGGGCAAACGTCTGCCGGGTCATCACGGCGATTCACAAGTCACACTGCGCAAAGTTCAAGTTGCTTATTGGTCCAGCGAAGAGTCACTTCTTGCTGTGGTCGGTGGAGTTCCTGGGGCTCGCGGCGGCTTGGTTTTAATTTAATAAGGCGAGTGAGGAACACTGAGATGTTGTCGCAAGTAAAAACATTACCCAATTGGTTGGCAGAAGGTGCAGAAAAGAACGAAGGCACCTTGTGGCAAGTTGTGAAGGCTTACCGAGCGAATCGTCGGCAAGGAACTGTTGGCGTGAAGACTCGCGCCATGGTCGCTTCGACCGGCAAGAAGCCTTACAAGCAGAAGAAGACGGGAAGCGCTCGTCGTGGTTCATTTGTTTCTCCATTGCACATTGGCGGTGGCGTTGCACATGGTCCAAAGGCGCGTGACTACCGTGAAGCAATTCCGACGAAAATGGCGAACGTGGCGCTCCAAATCGCGCTCGCTCACCGTGTCAAGGCTGGCAAGGTATTCACTGGTGCTGTGGAAATTCCTTCAGGCAAGACCAAGGATGCATGGAAATTGTTCAAGGCGATCGACGAGAAGGCTGGCAAAGTTCTTGTTTGCCTTTCGAATCCCTCTGAACTCACGCTCCGTGCTGTTCGCAATATTCGTGGTGTTATTCTCGTGAAACCAGAACAAGTCACTGCTCTCGACATCGTTGAGTGCAGAAAGCTTGTTGCGACCGGAGAGGCGTTGGAAATCCTCTCTCGCCGGCTCACAAAGTAAAGGGGTGAGAGATGCGTTCTGATCTCGTGATTCTCGGTTCGATTCTGAGCGAAAAAGCGGTCACGCTTTCAGCTCAAAATGTTTTCGCTCTCAAAGTGGCGAAAAAGGCAACAAAGGCTGACGTCGCCAAAGCCGTCAAGTCTGTTTTTGGTGTTGAAGTTGTTGCAGTCAACACAGCTATTGTCCGCGGACGCACTGCTCGCAAGGCGCGCAGCAAGAACGCCGGACCTGTGACTGTGAAGGCTCCAAATTTCAAGAAGGCTTTCGTTCAGTTGAAAGAAGGACAAACCTTGCCTGTGGCAAGCTTCGTCGCTACCGAGACTGAACAAGGGAAATAATTAGAGTGGCGCGGAAAATGACCTCGTTATCGCGCCTGTAGGAGAGGTTTATGGCAATTCGTCAGATGAGGCCTTACACGGCCACCACGCGGTTCCAAAGCTACATCAAGTACCGCGAAGTTTTGACAACAAACGAGCCTTACAAGGGCTTGTTGGAAGCACTGCCAAAAAAGGCTGGACGCAACAACAATGGTCGTATCGTTGTTCGTCATCATGGTGGTGGAAACAAACGCAAGTATCGCGTGATCGATTGGAAGCGCAGCCGCCGCAACATCGAAGGTGTTGTCACGAGCGTTGAGTACGATCCGAACAGAACCGCGTTCATTTCGCTTGTTCAGTACAAGGACGGAGATCGCCGTTATCACTTGGCAACTAACGGTGTGACCGTTGGAACCAAGGTGATCAACTCAGAGGAAGCCGACATCAAGCCTGGAAACAGCTTGCCTATGCGCAAAATTCCGGCGGGTACGGCTATCCATAGCATCGAGCTCAAGCCTGGTGCGGGTGCAAAACTCGTGCGCAGTGCGGGTGGCTCCGCGACTCTCGTGGGTCGTATTGAAGGCTACGCACAGGTGCGTATGCCCTCTGGCGAACTTCGCATGATTCCAGAGAACTGCTATGCGACTGTGGGAACCGTTTCGAATGCGGACCACATGAACGTTTCATTGGGCAAGGCTGGTCGCGCACGCTGGAAAGGCGTTCGTCCTGCAGTTCGTGGTGTTGCCATGAACCCAATCGACCACCCGATGGGTGGTGGTGAAGGACGCACATCCGGCGGTCGTCATCCATGTTCACCTTGGGGCCAGCTGGCGAAGGGTTACAAGACTCGTCGTACTGCGAGACCAAGCGACAAGTTCATCATCAGTCGTCGCAAGAAGAAGTAAGAGGGGATTGAATTATGCCACGTTCGTTAAAAAAAGGCCCATTCATTGATGGTTTCCTCTTGAAGGCGGCTGACAAGAATAAGGGCGCAGGAAAAGTCATCAAGACTTGGAGTCGTCGCTCGACAATCGTTCCTGATTTTGTGGGTCTGACCTTTGCTGTTCACAATGGCAAGAAGTTCGTCCCTGTTTACGTCAACGAAAACATGGTTGGTCACAAACTCGGTGAGTTTGCTCCAACCCGAACCTTCTTCGGTCATGGTGCCGACAAGAAGGCAGCGAAGAAGAAGTGAGGGGAGTGATATGAACGCGAAAGCAACGCATTACGCAGCAAAGTGCACGCCCCGCAAAGCTCGTCTTCTGCGGCCTTTGGTGAAGGGTAAAACTGCAGCAGCAGCTGTGGCTCTTCTCAGCGCTGAAAGACGTGCCGGCTCGGTGGCTACGATTAAATTGATTAAGTCTGCAATGGCACAACTCCCGAAAGAGTTGGCTGCCAACGCTGTAGTGGCTGACCTGGTGGTGAATGAAGGTCCTCGTCGCACAACATTTATGCCTCGCGCGCAAGGCCGCGCGTCGCCTGTGACGAAGAAGACTTCACACCTTACAGTTCGCTTGGCACTTGGTTGAGAGGGGATTTTCAGTGGGACAGAAAGTAAATCCAATTGGATTGCGCTTGGGGATCAACAAAACTTGGGATTCCCGTTGGTTTAGCCAGCGAGATTTCGCTCGCTACCTGAACGAAGACCTGAATGTTCGCAAGTTCATTTCGAAGAAATACGGCTCGGTTGACGTTGCTGGTGTTTCCAAGATCGAAATCGAACGAGCTGCGAAGCAGCTTCTGGTCAAGATCTACACCGCCAAGCCCGGCCGCATTATCGGCAAGCAAGGCAAGGGAATTGAAGTTCTCCGCGACGAAATCAAGGGCCTCTTGAAGCAGCCCGAACGTGCAGTAAAGGTCGACATTTTTGAAGTCAAGAATGCCGACACGAATGCTCAGTGGAGTGCTCTCAACGTTGCACAGCAGCTCGAGAAGCGCATCTCCTTCCGCCGCGCAATGCGCAAGGTGATGCAGTCGGCAATGAAGGCAGGCGCAAAAGGAATCAAGGTTCGTGTATCGGGTCGTCTGAACGGCGCTGAAATGGCTCGCACCGAGTGGTACATGGAAGGTCGCGTGCCTCTCCACACTCTGCGTGCAGACATCGACTACGCAACCGCAGAAGCCCTCACCACTTACGGCATTATTGGCGTTAAGGTGTGGATTTTCAAGAACGAAATCTTCGGCAAGGCTGTTCCTGGCAAGGAAAGCCGTACGCCTCGCTCGAATGAGGAGTGATGTACGATGTTGGCTCCAAAGAAAGTTAAATTCCGCAAGTCGCACAAAGGTCGCATCAAGGGCGTTGCAGCCCGCTGCAACACCGTGTCTATGGGCGACTTCGCTCTCCAGGCTGTTGAACCTGGAAAATTGACCTCCCGTCAGATTGAGGCAAGCCGAATTGCCTTGACTCGTCACATTAAGCGTGGTGGTAAGGTCTGGATTCGGGTGTTCCCCGACAAGCCGATCACCAAAAAACCGGCTGAAACTCGTATGGGTTCCGGTAAAGGTGGCTTGGATCACTGGGTTGCTCCAATTCGTGCGGGCCGCGTTGTGTTCGAGATTCAGGGTATTCCCGAAAATCTGGCACAAGAGGCGTTTGCTCTCGCGGCTGCGAAGCTTCCCTTCAAAACGCGAGTTGTCTCGCGTGCTGCTAAAGTTTGGGAGGTCTAATGAGCTCGAAGAAGACAAAAGAAACCGTTTCACCTGCTGATGCGGCCGCTCGTAAGAACGAGCTCGCCAAAGACCTGGTCAAGTTTCGCGTGACGCTCGATCCGAACGCGATCACTTCAGGCAAAGGTCCTGTTCAGCTCCGCCGCGAGCTTCGTGTTCTTGGACGCGTTGCTGCTGCCAACCAAAAGAAGAAGTAAGGAGTAGGCTGTGACTACGACAGACAATGTAACCAAAAACCCTGTGAGAGCCCGTGTTGTGGGTCTTTCAAAGGATGGCCGGACCGCCAAAGTTGAAGTGCCACGCGTTGTCGTGGATGAGCGCTACGGCAAACGTTTGCAACGCCAAATCTCGCTTCATGTTGATGCTGGTGAAGCGAAGGTTGTGGTTGGCAAGGAAGTGATGATTCTCCCTTGCCGCCGTATTTCGAAGACAAAGAGCTGGAAAGTTGTTTCTGTAATTTAATTCGTTGAGATTTTAAGAGGTGTATCGTGATTCAACCGGAATCCATCCTGGTAGCAGCTGATAACAGCGGAGCGCGATCACTCAACGTTATTCGCGT
>JBMSQQ010000011.1:0-50920 GCA_049423385.1 Silvanigrellaceae bacterium
CTCATCCGTGGACCTTGAATTGACGTGAAGCTCGCCCGGGCTTCACTCATTTTCAAAAAGCAGCTTTTTGTTTTCTTCAATTCCTTGCGCATAATTTGGCGCAAGGTGATTGTGCATCAACTCCGGCCCTCGCCAAAACCCGTTTGGCTTTTTCAACTTATCCAAATCCAGCGCGCTTTTTGAGACTTCTCCTTGCCCCTATTGTGGCATCGCCCTCTTCGGGTGTAAGCAAAAGCGGATATACAAAGGACGAGATTGAATGGAGCGCCTCCAAAGGCGGGGGATACTGCTGGTTGGCGCTCAACCATGGCCGGATTTTGTTTCAAAGGGAAGAATAGACATGAGTCCTTCGAAGCAGGAAACTGCAAATATGCCCGGCGCTCATTTGTACCCGAAAGATCCTCTTGGTGAGCGCATTCCTGGCATCCCAACCGGGCGCGACGTCGACTGGCAGCCGCTGGTGGATTACCGCCGCAATGGCGTCAGCGAAACCACCATTCACGGTGCCGTGGCGTGGGCCAGTGGCGGAAAGTTGGTGCACAGTTTTGGCGGAAACGTGTTGTGCTACGGGCGCAGCATGATGAAGCCATTTATGCTCAAGCCTTTGGCAAAAACACTTTCCGAAAGCACATCCTGGGAACAAAAGGCGATTGCCGTTTCAAGCCACAATGGCAGCACCGAGCATGTGGCAGCCGCCATGAGCCTTCTCGACGAGGCAGAGTGGGGGCTGATGCAAACTCCACTGGACGTTCCCCTCGTGCAATTTGGCAGGCAGGTGCGCCGCCCGCGCCGCTGGTACCACCCCTGTTCGGGCGAACACGCAGCCATCCTCAAGGGCTTCAAGTCCATGGGTTGGGACAGGGTGGGCTACACTCTTCCGCATCATCCGTTCTTTTCTTCCTACATTGCCGAACTTCGCAAAACCCTGGGCAGTCAATGGCGGCCTTTGCGCGTGGCGCGCGACGGCTGCGGGTTGCCCACTGTGTCAAACACCGTAACCGAACTCGCGATGCTTTATGCCGATCTGGCGAAGCACAAAGACGAAGACTGGATCTGGGAGGCCATGAATCGGCACCCCGACCTCGTCGGAGGATTCAATCGCCTCGATTCGACGATCCTCAAGGCCTGCAAAGGAAAGGTGATTGCCAAGGAAGGTGCCGACGGGCTTTTGGGGCTCTCGGTGGTGCACCCCGATTTCCCGCAGGGGTTGGGAGTTGTCATCAAAATCGCCCATGGTTGGAATCCGCAGGCAACCTGGTATGTCGCACGTGGCGTGCTGGGAGTTTTGGGTTTTGAATTCCGAAATCCCTATGCGTTGCATCGCCAAAAAGCCTTTCTCGTGGAAGGCATTGTTCCGCCAAATTACGAAGCGCAGTTGCGCGCCATCAAGACGTGGGACGATTGGGATCCCAACAAAGACATGTACGAATACGACTGGACCGAGTTCGCCGAACACACGCAGGAGAATGGCCGATGAACAGCAAGAACGGGCAGGGTGGTATTGTTGCCGGTGTGTTGGCGCCGCATCCGCCGCATTTGGTTTATGCAGAAAATCCGCCGCAAAACGAACCCCGCGCAGAGTGTGGTTGGGAAGAATTGCGTTGGGGATACGAGCGTCTGCGCAACAGTCTGCAGAAGGACGATTTCGATGTGATCATCGTCCACACTCCCCACTGGCGCACTGTGGTGGGGCATCATCTTCTTGCCGTTCCGCAATTCAAGGGACTTTCTGTTGATCCGGTTTTTCCGCATCTGTTTCGCTACAACTACGATCTCAAGGTCGACGTTGGCCTGGCCGAAGCCATTGCAGAAGAAGGAAAGGCACTGGGCCTTGAAACAGCGCTCATGCGCAACCCCAAATTCCGTGTTGATTATGGCACCATCATCAGTTGTCACCTGTCGCGTCCGGGGTGGGACAAACCCATCGTCTCGATTTCCTCGAATGCGGCGTTTGATTACTTCAGCAACGATGTTGGCCAGCAGCAAATGATCGCGCTGGGACATGCCACCCGGGCGGCCATCGAGAAATCAGGTCGGCGGGCTCTTTTGTTGGCGTCCTGTTCGCTTTCGCATCGGCATTTCACCGAGGAACCACAAGTTCCCGAAGACATGACCCACGAGCACATCTACAACCACAACCAATATTTGTGGGACATGCGCATCCTCAAGATGATGCGTGCAGGAGAGTCCAAAAAGGTGATTGCCGAAATGCCCGACTTCACCGATCAAGCTGTGTCTGAAACCCGCGCCGGTTGCCTCACGTGGCTGTTGGCAGCAATGAACTTTCCAACCAAGCCTGCCACTGTGCATGCCTATGGAACGGTGATTGGCACCGGCAATGCCGTTGTTGAGTGGAGGATGTGAAGACATGGAAACGATCGAGGAAACCTCCTTTGGCTTTGTTGCTGGATTCATTGTTCCGGGTCTGCCGCAGCCTTTGTTGGCACCCGAAAAATCGCCGGCATGGGCGCGCGTGCGCGATGGCTTTCAAAAGCTGCGCGAGCGCATTTTGGAACTCAATCCCGATGTATTGGTGATTTATTCGACCCAATGGCCCAGCGTTTTGGGGCATCAGATTCAGGCAGATGCGCGTCCCAATGGTGTTCACGTTGACCATGAATTTCATGACCTTGGCACCATGGAATACAACTTTCCGGTGCACGTCGAATATGCCGATGCGTACGTTGCAGCGGGCAAGGAACGCGGCTTGCACACCCGTCGAGTTGCGTATCGAGGCTTTCCCATCGACACGGGGTCGTTGGTTGCATTGGGGCTCTTGAATCCTGACAACCGCATTCCGTGCACATTGGTCTCGTGCAACATGTATGCCGATAGGGCTGAAACCATCGTGCTTGGAAAAGCTGCTGCCGATGCGGCACGGGGTAAAAAATTGCGCGCGGTTGCAATTGCTTCAACAGCTCTTTCGAACCGGATGTGGACGCGCCCCACGGCACCCGCTCAAGACTCTATTTCTTCGCAAAAAGATGACGAATGGAACCGCAAGCTGCTCGAGCTTTTGGGCCTGGGCAGACTCGAAGACGTGGCTCAACTGGCGCGGCAATTTTCCCGCGAGGCACATGCGGATTCCAAGCTGAAAGCCATCTGGTGGTTGTCGGCCGCATTGGGCAGCAGCAATGATTTTTGCGGTCGGGTGCTCGCCTACGAAGGCTTGTTTGGCACTGGCGCTGCAGTTGTTGAACTCATGCCTGGCGGTTCAAGCCAGGGTGAGCAGGAATTCGATGAAGACGATGTTGAATTCTATCGTGGTGAGCGATCTGTCTTGACTGCAACCAAGTGAAAAGGCGTCATTCGCCTTTTTCTTGGGGAGCGGCCTCTGCGCTGATCAGGTGAAAAGGGTAATTGATCTGCAAAGTGTCTTCGGTTGTCAGAACAGGAAATCTCCAATTCTTGACCTTGTTCACAAGGCACGCACCAAGCTTCGGGTTTTTATACGTTGAGCGGCCTTCATTGTAGGTTGCGTTGGCCACTTTTCCGCCCGATTCGATGTCGAAGGTGATGTACAGTTTTCCTTCGAGTTTTGCGTCTTTTGGCAAGAGGCTTTCAAAGCAGAGCTGGGTGTCTTCGCGATTGCTTGCGATGACCTTTTCAATTTCTTCACGGCTCAGGGGCGTTGAGCGACGCTCACCAGGTTTCAATGGGCGCGTGCTTCCATCTGACAATTCGCATTGAAAATCTTCATCGCGTTTGAGCTGGACGTAGTTGACGCATTCTTCCGGCGAAATTTGTGCCGGGGTCACAGCTGCTGCGCTGATGGGCTCCGGTTCGCCGTCCTTTGAACCCATGGAGACGCATGCAACGTATGGTGTCACGCCAATCATCAATACAATTTTTGAAAGAAACAGCTTGTTCAGCATGATGTCACTCGTCATTCGATGGAACCGGTGGCTGGTAAAAAGTGAGGCGCAACCGGAGTCTTGAGCTGACAATGACTTGCAAAGGGGATATGGTCAAAGAGCATCCGCCAATTTGCAAACACCGCAGCGAGGATTGAGCGGCCCTGGCTTCTGCCCAGAACGGTGTTCCAGTACTCGACATCCTCATTTTCCGCATATTCGCGCGGTTCAGACAGGTTTCCGCGGGCGTCTTGCGTCAGAAGTCGGCCCACGTGTGTATAGTTGAGAATTTCAAAAACACCTTGAACGGACTCGCGCGAATCCTCGGGGAAAAGCATGCTGAAATTATTCGCGGCAACGCGTGGTGGAGGAAGTCTTGGGACTACATCCTCATTGTTCACGAAGCGATAGATTCGTTTTGGAAAAAGCTTCGAAACGAACTTTGAATAAACCTCGTCTCCAACCCGCGGCGACGAATAGATGTAAATCGAGTCGACAGGAAAGCCCAGTGTCGAAAGTCGAGCGGCGCTGATGACGGCCTGCGCACCTCCCAGGCTATGTCCGGTGAGAATGATGGGAAGGTTCGAGT
The DNA here is from genome assembly GCA_049423385.1 of Silvanigrellaceae bacterium. GTDB lineage: Bacteria > Bdellovibrionota_B > Oligoflexia > Silvanigrellales > Silvanigrellaceae > RFOM01. The sequence goes on from JBMSQQ010000011.1 coordinate 4,444, forward strand.
TTGAATGTTCGCGCACCAGCGACAAGACTTTCGCCCAACTCTTTTCAAGAACATTTAGAAAACCCGTGTGAACCCGACCCGGAATTCCCGGGAAGAATTCGGGCTTGCTGGCAAAGGTCACGTCCGTCATGTAGTCGATGAGATCAGAGGTTCCCGCAAAACTCACGATGACGTATTTGCTGTTCGACCCTACGAAAGCCTGAAAGCTCGTCGAATTTTCCTGGATGAAATCAATTTTTGTGAGTCCCATCTGACGCAGTTGATCGGTGGCTTCTATCTGGCGATAAGCCTGGATGCTGAGCCACGACAGCCAATACGCATTGCCTTGATCAAAATTGTCCAGGTCTGTTGATATTTGCAATCCGGGACCTTTGGGGTTTGTGCAACGTCCCGGGTCCCATTTCGGTCGCCAGCGGCGGGCCCGGGTGGTTTCGTCGCCAACGATGGCTTTGTTGCGCAAAGTTTCATCAAGGTAACGCATGCCCTGCGCATATTTCGAAGGACGGAGAATGTTGATTTTTGAATCGTTGTCAAATTCATCAGAGAGCTGTTGGCCACAACTCGTCAGGCCCACGGCACATACGACCGCTGTTTTTTTGAAATGACAGGCTCGAAAAACACGCCTGACGAGAGATAGATGCAACCGAAATCCCTCCGTGGATTGTTTGCAGCACCTGTATTGTTTCAAAAAAGTAACAATTTCAATCTATCAACCCGGCCAACTGAGCGTCAACCGGGCACTGGCGAGTTTGACGATTTATTTGCTGCCACTCTTTAGAGCAGTCAGTTCCTTTTCCACGCTTGCGTATTGCGAGTCGAATTCCGACAGCTTGGTCCGTGCTTCAAGAACCTCTTTCATGATTTGCACGGTTTGGCTTTGATATTGGTTGTATTGTTCAAGCTTGATCTTTGCTGCGGGACAATCGATTTGCATGATCTGCTGTGGGGCAGCCTTTCCGAGAATTTCGTTGATAGCTCCATTCAGTGCAGTACCAACTCCTGCCATCAATCCATTGACAAGAGGCGTCACCACCACGGCACTGACGATCTTGATGAGGCCCATGATCTGCGCCTGACGTGCACGATCCGCAGCTTCCTGCTCAACACAGGCTGCGTAGGAGGTGTTCGCTTCCTCGGCAGCACGGCGCATGCTGTTGAAGTTTCCGTAAAGGCGCCCCTCAGCGGAACTGAGCCCCGAGAGCACTTCCACTTCAAAGTCGGTTCTTGTGTTTTTGTAGTCGATGACGGGTGTGATCTCGAGTGCAAAACTGCAGCCAGCTTGTTTCGTTGTCGACGACGCAGCAGAAACACACGGATTCACAATGTAGTAAAACTTTCCTTCGGTGGCCGCATAGTCTGTCACGGTCTGGGCAGTTGTCGCGCTGGCAATCGCCCTGCAGGCAGAGACTTCTCCGCGCATGCGTTTGAATGCTTCTGCCGCTGCAGCCCTGTATTCGGGCGAAGATTTTGGAAGGTCGGACAATTTTTGCAGACCATTGCCATACACCATCGAAAAACTCGCCCTGCAGCGCCAGACCTCGGCGGAGTCTGCTCCACCGTATGAAATGCTCACCACGGGAACATCGCCCTTGAGACCATCAAATCGTTTTGTTGCAGAACTCACCGTCGCAGAGGCACCGTTCGGGTCCATCAGCGATTGTGCCGTCAGACTGCTTCCTTTGGGCTTTGTGGTTGGATTGTCGACGCACGCAACCTGGCTTGCAAGAAGAAATGCAAACGCGAAGCCACCGAGGCACCGGCCGTTTGCGGATTTGGTTTGTTTGGTGTTGTGACTCATGGCGCTTCTCCAAACAATTTCATGCTCTGTTGGTAGCTTTCCGATTCAAGTTCGATCTGTTGCTTGTCTATCTCAATGTCTTTGGCCAGCCGGTCTGCCGGAGGACAATAATCCGGTGGCAGGAAATCTGCCGATTGGGCCGAGAGATCCTTGAATATTCCAGCCACGTCGAGGCCGCCGATAATCGATTGTGTCGCTTTGTCTGCAATCATTTTCGACCCCAAACCAACACCAATTCCCAACAACTGTCCGATTGCAGCCCTGCGTTTTTGAGAGACCCGGTTTGCGCCGCGCTCTGCTTCGCAACGGCCGATTTCCGTATCCAGTTGTTTCGCTTTGTAGACAATGTTTCGGCCCAGGCTGTCGATCTTGTCGCGTTGGGCCAGCAGCTGTGATTTTCGTTCTGCAGAGAGGGCTTGTTCCTTGTTCACGTATCCACGCAGGTCTCCCGATTTGGAAACTTGCCGGGAACAGGGACTGACGGTTGCGCTGGTGCTGTCGAGGGGGAGACGCGACGCCTGCACGCATGCACGACTGACGTAAATCCAGTTTCCGTCACCGGCAAAATAGTCGACGAACTTGTCGATGGACACACTTGTTGCGATCGTGACACAGCCAAAAGTGCTGGAAATATTTTTCCAGTAGTCGGTGTCTTTGTACTTCTGATCCGCCACCTGAGTATTGGCTGCACCAATCTCGATGGTGCCGAGGTCGCCCAGTTTCGCATCGGCCCGGCAGCGGATGATTTGCACGTAATCGGCTTTTTCCGGAAATGAAAAACTCAGAATCGGATACTTGTACCGGCTGACTTCGAAATAGGAAGCCCCGAAAAAATTCAATCGCATCGTTGCGCCATCAAGTTCTTCTGCAGAAATCCGTCCCTTCACCTGTTGGGCCAGAAGATTTGAACTTTTCTTGGCAACCGATCTCGTATCCGACGTTTTTGAATTGTTGCAGGCGCTCGCGGACACACACGCCAACAGGGTCAAAACAGCAGTGCCTATTGTTTTAAGATTCTCTTGTTTTGGTGGAGTCATGAATTGAAAAAATCCAATCATGGATTTGCTCCTCCCATCTTGGCCTTGAGTCTTGCTGAACGAGCCTGCAATTCCGCCGCAAGAATCTTGGCAGCAGCTGTGGATGTTTGGATCGCCGTTTCGAGCTTCTGGTTCAGCGACTCGATGCAGATTCCTTCGAGTGCCACCTCACGTTCTGCATTTGCCAGATTGAAGATCGCTCCGGCAATTTGCGGAAGCACTGCACCCACATCATTCAGTGTCAGCTTTCCCGCTTTGGTGGCCGTCTGCTGCGAGACACATTGCGCAGCGGCGCCATTGCCCTTGCTTTGCAGAGCTCCGGCGATTTTGTCGACGATGGTTGTCAGGCTTGTCGAGCTCAGTGCGCTGGGGCCAATCATTTGCGCACCGGGAGTGGCTGTGGCTGAAAGGTCCAAAAGGAGCTTGGCGGCACCTGCAGCGGGATCAGTTCCATTGTTTGCTCCTGTTGCAGGTGTTTGGCCCGACGCAGCAGGATCTGTAGGAGTCTTGCCTGCAGCCGGGTCTGTTTGGGTTTTGTCTCCAGCTGGAGCTGCTGCGTTACAACCGGGTGTTCCTTTTGCGATGGCATTACTGATGACACCCAAAGCACTCTGACCCAATTTTCCAAGTGCCTCCGCGAGGCCCTTGTCAGCTGCAAGTGCGGCTTTCTGCTGCTCGGTTGCAGGTTTGCACTTGTTGGCTCGTTCAAGTTTGTACTTCAGGATCGCTTCCAGGTGCGTCTGGAGTTCCTTGGTGGCGATCTCGATTGCTTGTTGCTCTTCCTGCAATGCGGCCTTTTCGCGATCGATCACTGCCCATTGGTTGTATGATGATTGAAACCATTCTCCACAATTCGAACTGCCTGTGGCACGGGACCTGTCAACGCATGCCCGCAACTTGACGACAACCTTGGCTCCACTTGGAGCATTTGCCAGTGTGGATTCGGTTGTGAAAATGTTTTTGGCTTCACTGCAGCTGGATTCCGATTCTACGCAGGTCGCGACTTCCACGTATTCTGCGAATCCCGAGTAGCTGAAATTCACGAGAGGCTGAACAGCTCCCCCGAATTTCGGATTTGAGTACTGAACAACGTTGATGTCGCTGATCAGCAGTGTCTTCGCATCGACCATCGGAAGCGATGGCACAGAATCCAGACTCAGCGTTTTGTTGATCTGGGGACCATCCGGATTGGTGCAGGAAATTGCCAGCAATGCGCAAGTCACCAGGGAAATGCAGCCAACTGTTTTCATTTTGCAACTCCTCCCTGCGCGATCGAGATGCTGACAGACTTTGATTTCGCACCCGTCTGGGAGCACTTGCGCGTTACACTGAGCTTCAATGTGCCATTGGGTACGGATGGTGGTAGAGACGCCTCAAAGACGCCGGTCGTGTCGGATGTTGAGACATCCTTTTTGAAAATCAATTGTCCACTCTGGTCTGTCGCTTCGAATGAAGTCAAAAGACAAGATTCCGAACTGGACGCATTGACCGATGCACGGTTGCTGAGAGCAGGTATCCAACCGACCAAATCGGCCGGAACAAGAACGCGCACTGGTTTGATGCCTGCCGTCGAAGTCAAAAGGTCGAGTTGCTCGATGGCTGTCGGATCAAACTTGGACAATCCCGTTGCAATCTGGTTGTTCGCCGCATAATTGACAATTAGTTGTCCACCGCTCGATGCCAATTTGCTGGAAAATTCCGAGACAATCTTTGCGGTTGGTCCAACGTCGATTCCTGTGCTGCCAATCCCTGTTGAGCCGCTGATCAGCATCAAAAGTTTGTTGGCATTGCTGCCTGCCTGGAGATGCTTGATGCCTTCTTCAATGCCAGGGAAAACTGCCTTTGCAGCATCATTTGTGATCCAATCGGTCGAGTTCGGATCGATGGTCTTGAGACCATTGGGTGTCCAGTCGGTGGAATCACCGCCAATGTCCGAGATGAGCTTCGCCGTTTCTCCCTGTGCAACCGATGCAACGATTTTGTTGCGAAATGAAACAGCGGAGAGGGAGCCAATACGTCCGTCCGAGTTCAGTTTCGTCAGGACCTGAATCAGCTGTGGCTTCAATGACGAGGCCAACTTCAACATGTTTTCAGATACGTCCACCACAACCGCGACATCATATTTGAAAGCCGATTCCGCCCCTGCACCCTGCAGGCTGTTCGGGCAGTTTATCGGAATGCCAATGGCCTGTGGCCTGTTGCCTTGGTTGAATTCGTTGCCATCAACTTTTTCAACGATGCAGTCGAGATTGACCCGACCAGGTGTACCCAGAAAGCCCGCAGGTCTTATCTTCACATCGGCACTCACATCACGCGTCGACGTGAACTTGCTTGGTGCGCAGGCAGATGCCACGGATGCCAGAACGAGTCCAAGGTTTGTCATTTTCAAGCGCATGAAACCTCCTCCCTCCGCAGATACCCTGCGCCCTTTATTCCGCAGGGCAGTCGTTGCGTGTCATCAGCTGGATGAACGCGGGATTGTTCTGAATCTGCTCGGCACCGTCGTTGGAAGGCCAAACCAGTGAGTTTGAAGCGAAGGTGAAGGAGAATCCTGCTTTCTCGTAAACAACTTGATCGTTTGCAAGGATGGTGATCTTGGAGAAGCTTCGCAGGTCGAGTTCGTAACGGTGAAAGCCCGACCACGCACCGATCCCAAAAAAGCCATCAAGGCGGAACGGGTCATTCTGATAGGCGACGCCGCCTTTCTTGATGCGCAAACCACGCAGCTCCTGAATTTCACGATCCGAAAAGGCGTTTGTGGTGAAGCCGCCACCTGGTCTGAAGATCGCACCTTGCGACTCGTCAGGCACGGTATGGAACATGTTTTGACCAAAAGTGAAGGTGTACTCCTTCGAATTTCCGGCGTTTTGCAATGCTGACGAAGAATCTCCACGGTTCGAATTGGCAAGTGCTGCGCCTTCAACCTTGACCTGGAGTTTCTTGATTTTCGAATATCCCCAGCATCCCAGGTTTTCCGCGCCTGTGAGTTGCTTGATCAACTGATCGTTTCGGTTGGATTCCCGCGCGAACTGTTGCTCGAGGTCTGGCGGTTGAGGGTCACTTGAGGCAACAGGCTTTGTTGCGAGCGCGTCATCCATGAGTTTTTTCAACTCGTCGCGAGGCACGGCGCACTTTGCATCCTGCTGGAATCCAAGAATCTTGGTCAGCGCAATCTGGATTCCTCCGTTGGTGTCGCTCAAATCGTTGCGGTCAAACAAGGCTTGTCCGTTGAGGAAAAGCACAAAAGTCGAGACGTCTGATTTCTTGTAGTTGGTGCTGTTCGAACAAGAGTCGGGGACCACCTTCAGGAACATGTCGCTCAGTTCGATCACGCGTGGTGATTTGACCAACGAAGTCGATTTCGGTGGAAGAATATCGCAAGGCGATTTTGTTCGGGGACCCCATGTGAGTTTTTGCTTCGTTCCGGTGCCCACGGCTTGTGTTTGCCACATGCCGTTTTTGGTGGTCAGGATCGCCTTTGTTCCGCTCGGCACGACAATGTTCAATTCAAAATTGGATTCAACGGTGGCGTTGGGGTCAACACCCGAAACGCACCCCAAGACTTTCTGGTCGTCGTCGGGTGTCAGGCTCGCAGTGGCAACCGGACATTCAACTCTTTGTTTTTGAACCCGCAAACACAGCGCGTCGTTTTGGGTTTTGAGTTCCATCAGTTTGGAAAATGAAGCCTTCGATTGGCTGTCGAGAGCCTGGGCACCCATCGGCATGTTCTTCAAATTTGCCGGGAGTCCTGGTGGCTCTGGCGCACAGGCACTGGCAGAAATCAACGCTGTGAAGATAAGTAACGTGCGCATAATTGCTGTCTCCAGACAACAGGGTTGCGAATATTCGAAGCTTTGAACGCTTATCGGATTCGTGTATTGAGTAATTAATAAATTCTTATAAATTACTGGAAAGATGAGTTAAAATTGGATTTTCCAGTTTTTTTCCGAGATTCTTCCGTCTGAATATTGACCACCTGGCCAGTGTGTTGCATACAGAAACACAATCTGCCTTTTCAATGCTGGAACTGGGAGGAAAGAATGGAGAAAATTAGAACTTTTTCGCGGGGAGCGGGACTGTCCGCTTTTGCCGTGGCGGGACTGGGGCTTTTGTTGGGACATGCCCTTGCCGATGACCGGCCTGTTCCAAGGCCCAATCCAATTCCAAATCTGCCGGCGCGTCCGCCAATTCTCATCGACCCTTCAAAACTTCCGGTCATTCGCCACTCGTACATAATCAAAACGTTGCCCATCCAGGTCATCAAGCCAATTCAAACGCGATTGCCGACCATTCCGTTGCCGCAACTTCGGCCCGAGACACAAGTCACAATCGGCCTCTACAACGGCAAGGGTGCAGTTGACGGATCTGTCAACAAATCACTGCAGCAGATTCAAAATGAAATGAACACATGGGCCAGCGACCAACGCAGCCAGTATCAAGTGTTTGCCGGTCGTTCACCGATTTTTGCAAACATGGCTCTGAAAGAGTTGACGCAGTTCAACCAAAGCAAAAATCGCAACATGCGTGTTGGTCAAATTCCGATGAATCTTGTTCATCTGGAAGCCCTCAAGCGCCAAAGCGATGCGTTCAAGAATCCCGGACAGGTCGAAAACGAACCTGAATTCAAGGATCGCACTGTGGCCTATTCGGGAGGCTACGCCCGCTCGCTTGGAAATGAATATTTTGGTGTCGATGCGAACGCTGGATACGGTGTGAACATCTCCAAGGATTTTCAAAAGGCCGATGCCAATGCCACGGTCAATGGAACCATCCTGCAGAGCCAGGTCAATGTGTTTGATGCGCAAGCCCACAACGAAACAGGCCAGGCCACCTACTGCTACATATCCGTATTCGGTCAAAAACTGTGGGAAATGACGAGTCCAAGTTTTGCGGATGATGTTTATTATGATCGTTCTGAAGGTGCCCGCATGAACTTCTGGCTGGGGCCTGTGCCAATGTCGGTGGGAGGTTCCGTCACTGGCCGCCTGGGAACGCAATACAATGTACAAGCACTCTATGGCGAAAAATTGCTCAATGGAACCGTGCGTCCCTATCTGGACACCTATGGAAATGTTGATGCTGCGATTGATGCTTACATCGCCTCTGCAGGAGTTTTTGGTTCGCTCAAGTTTTTGGGTTTGAGTCTGCCGACAACAGCCTATCTCAAGTACGATCTGCGCCCGGACGCTCCCTTGCTCACAGCAAATCTCGACGTGAACACCAACGTCGACGCCTTGGGTGGTCGAGTAGGGTTGTTTGCTGAAATCGATTACTGGTTCGACACGGAACGTTGGGAAAAAACGCTGTTTTCGTGGTCAGGCTTCCAGGAGAGTGCCAGCGTTTTCAAAGAGCGCGAGTCGCTTCCGCTCAAGGATTATATTGGATGGAAGTACAAGCAGCTCAATGGTGCGTCCGGATTCCTCGGTCAGCCTGTCGGTGGCGAATCACAAACCCCAAGCAAGCCTGGATTGTACCGCCATTTTCAGGGTGGCTCGATTTATTGGTCTGAAGCAACCGGGGCCCATGAAGTTCACGGACTCATTCGCAACAAGTGGGCTTCGATGGGTTGGGAAAATGGAAAGCTTGGGTTCCCAATGTCCGACGAACTCACAGCTTCCGATGGTCAAGGAAAGTACAACCACTTTCAAGGCGGAACCCTTTGGTACCATCCTGCGACAGGAAATGCGTTCCTCGTGAAAGGTGCCATCAATGAGAAATGGAAACAGTACCGGCGTGGTTTGGGAATGCTCGGCTATCCGACCATCGACGAAACACAAACTCCCGACGGTCGTGGGTACTACAACCACTTCCAAAATGGTTCGATCTACTGGACTCCGCAAACAGGTGCTGCAGAAGTTCATGGCCTGATCCGCCAGAAATGGGCAGACAATGCTTGGGAGCGCGGAGTGCTTGGATATCCGCTCACCGACGAGGGGCAAACTCCAGATGGAATGGGACGCTTCAACCACTTTGAGGGCGGCTCCGTTTACTATCATCCCGAGTTCGGAACAAACATTGTCCGCGGAACGATTCGTGATCGTTGGGAAGCGCTCAATTGGGAACGCGGCTGCCTCGGTTATCCAAAAGACGAACAACGCATTACCCAAACGGAAACCGTGTCTATGGACATTCCTGTTCTGGGTCGTGTGAGTGGTCTGAGAAAAACGATCACGCAGGTGTTCGAGGGTGGTTCTGTTTCCTACAAGGAAGATTGTTTCGGAACTCAATGCAAAATGTCATCGGGACCACTGCATCAATGCACCCTGATTCCGATCAAGGTTCCACCAATTGTCAGGATTCCGTTGCCAACACGGCCATTGCCAATGCCTTTTCCACGCCCAACGCCAGGACCAAACTCGCTGGTGGTAGATGAAGAAGTCGGGGAGTGATGAGCAACGTGAAGCTGCGAAACGGTCGAAATACTCTGGTTGGATTGGTGGCGGTTTTGGTGATTGGCCTGGGTGTGTACTTCACCACCCGGCAAACAACATCCGCACCCTCTCCACAGGCTGACAGCCCGGCGGGTGCTTCATCCGCAGTCGATAAAGCGACATTTGAACAGGCACTCGTCAGGTATTCACTCAATACCGATGAAGTGAGAACATTCGGGTTTTTGCAGGATATGTCTGTTGAGATGAATCCTGCGCAGGGGCAATCGACCGTTTCGCGCATTCACTTGCGTGGGCAATTTGATGAGCAGCTCGTTTCTGTTTCCGGAAACAGGCTGACGTATCGCTACAATTTTCATGATGTTCAATTCGAGTCCACCGATGCCGAAGGGCGAGCCGCACTTCCTCCCGACGAAGTGAACAACATTGTTCAGTCTGTGGTTGGCACCACCTTGTTGCTCAAGACGGATGTGTTGCATTCAAGCATCAGCTGGAGCGTGACTCGCCAAACGAATCTTGAAACTCTCAACCTCCTGCGCAGTGTCGTGCTTTCGGGCTCGGTGTTTTTGCCGGCCGCGAAGGACCTCAGCGAATGGACCGGCACCGAGGAAGATTCAACCGGCATTTTCACGCTGAATCACAAATTGATTTCGCTGGGGAATGGCAAAGCCCAAATTGAAAAGGAACCACGCATGGTGAGGGTTCCAGAGGATTTCGGCCTGGCCGGTCATTCCACGCAGCAGTCGGTGGTTGTTTTACCGTCCTCTTCCACTAAAATTGAATTCGACGCAACGGCGGGGCATCTGCTCAAGGCTGATCAACGCTGGAGCATGCGGGCGCAGGCCGCCGGATTGTTGGCAACCACCAATCTGCGCACTCAAGTCGATTTTCAGTCAAAACGCAAAGCGACAGATGAAGACCGTAAATTCCTGCAGTCCGATATCGCATCGACAGATTCGGGCAATGGATTCATCAGCGAGTTCGAGCTTCAGGCAGCCCATTCCACTTCGATAAAGCGCAAAGTGGCAGCGCAAAAACTTGCTGGCGAAAATTGGGCGAGCCTTAGAAGCCTTTTGATGTCGCCGGATTTTCACAAGGACGGCGCCGCTCGGGCAAAGTTTTTCGAACAACTTTCGGCACTGTTGTATTTGCAGCCTGAACTTTGCACCACAGTTGCGGATGAAATCGCCAGGCTCGACAGGCAGGACCCCGATTACAAGAGCAAATTGTCTCTCTTGGCGGGGGTTTTTTCGAGTCAGGAAACACCCGAAGCAGAGGCCGCCATGGTGGCGTTGGCAGAGCGGATGAAGGAAGATTCGTCGGCATTGATGCAAGTCATTCCTGCAATGGCAGCGCATCGGAATCCATCCGAACGCACGCGCGATGCCCTCATGCAGAGCTATACCCAGGCGGTGGATGAAGGAGTCAAATCAACTGCAACCTTGGCATTGGGAACATTTGCCTCGCGTGCCCGGAACTCAAGGCCCGATCTGACACGTGAAACCGTGGAGCGGTTGAAACAGGATTTCGACAGTTCGTCTGCAATCAACAAGAAGGTCACACTTTCGGGTGCATTGGGAAATGTCGGTGCCAATGAAGCCCTTGAAAGCGTGAAATCGCTGTTCGCTGCGAGTCAGGATGCGTCCTTGAAGCGTTCGGCAATCTACGACCTGCGCTTTGTGAACGACCCTCAGGTCGATGTGTTTTTGCAGCAGGTCGTGACCGACTCTGCAACCGATCCGGAACTTGTCGTTCAGGGGGTGAGGGTTATGAGAATGCGTCCGCCGCTCAAGATGCATTTGCAGACCATGACCACACTGTTTCGCACCAAAGGCGTCCGCGCGACGCTTCGGAGCGAAGCGCTTTACACGATTTCATATTTGTCGCCGGTGTCTCCGGAAGAAGTGCAAAAACTTTTGGAAGAAGCTGCCAAGGACGCCAATCCGCAGATTGCAAAACAGGCGGAACAGCTGTTGGCGCGTCAAACCCAGCCGTTGTAATCCACTCCCCCGGGCTTTGGTGTTTGCGATATGTGTCCCGCACATTTCATTTGTGCGGTTTTCTTTTGGCTGAAAATATATTTTCTGCAATTTCGTGACTGATTGTTGAGTCGGTCTTGACTTTGAAAAATCGACGTTACTAGGCTCCGTCAATTTGCCAGTCGGCCTCAATTGATTCTGGAGGGTCCCATGCGTGCGAGTCTTCTTCTGGAGGATGGAACTTTTGTCACGGGTCAAGCCTACGGCAAACCTTGTGAGCGTATGGGCGAGATCGTCTTCAATACCGCCATGACGGGTTACGAGGAAGTGCTCACCGACCCGTCCTACACAGGCCAGTTTGTTCTCTTCACGGCAAGTCACATTGGCAACACGGGGATGACCAGCGAGGACATGGAATCCAAGGTGATGGCTGCCGAGGGATTCGTCTGCAAGGACTTTTCTCAATTGGCCGACAACCACCGTTCCAGGGGAAGCCTTGAGGCGTTTCTTGAGCAACAGGGACGCTGCGCGTTGTCGGGAGTGGATACCCGCTTTCTGGCAAAGCAGGTTCGCAACAAGGGCTGCATGAAAGCCATTCTTTCCACCGAGGATCACAACCGCGAATCCCTGGGCGTGAAATTGAAATCGGTCGTCGATATCTCCTCGCGTGACGTTGTCACTGCAGCACGTCAAATGTCTTTCGCCGTGCCTCGTATTTCCACATCGTCGGCAAAAGCACGATTCAAGGTCGTGGCAGTTGATTGTGGTATGAAGAGAGGAATCCTCGATGATCTCGAGGGCTGCGGCATCGACGTTCACGTCGTTGGCCCCAATGCCACTTTTCTCGAAATCGAAGCCATCCAGCCGGATGGCTTTTTTGTTGGCAATGGTCCGGGCTGCCCAAGGCAGCTTGCGGGCTCGAGCAGGGTGCTCCATTTGATCCGCGAACTCTCATCCCGGCTGCCAACATTTGGGATTTGTCTGGGGCACCAGCTGATTGCGTTGGCTTATGGTGGTGAGACACGCAAGCTTGCTTTCGGTCATCATGCCGTCAATCACCCGATCGTTTCGGAAATCGATCTCGCCGGCATTCCACGGGGTCAGGTGATGATGACTTCACAGAATCACAATTATCACGTTGTCGAGCAGAGCATCGCCAACGATTTCATCGTGACGCATCGTCACATGAACGATGGCACGGTGGCCGGAATGATGCACAGAAGTCATCCCGTGTTTTCGGTGCAGTTTCATCCTGAATGCAATCCTGGCCCCAGGGATGCAAAAAATCTTTTCTCTGTGTTCCTGAAAATGCTGGAGGACAAATCGCATGCCCGTCAGAACTGATATCCGTAAAATTCTTGTGATTGGCTCAGGACCAATTCAGATCGGTCAGGGTTGCGAATTCGACTACTCGGGCACACAGGCCTGTCTTGCCCTGAGGGATCTTGGCTTCGAGGTTGCGTTGGTGAATTCAAATCCGGCAACGATCATGACCGATTCAACCACTGCAGACAAGGTCTACATTGAACCGCTGACAACCGAACACATTGTGGAGATTATCGAAAAGGAAAAGCCCGATGCCATTCTTCCCACCGTGGGAGGTCAGGTGGCGCTCAATTTGTTCCTTCAGCTTGAAGAGCAGGGGCATCTGGACCGATTGGCCGTGAAGCCTCTGGGCGTCAATTCAAGAACCGTTATTCTCACGGAAGATCGCTGCGCATTTCGCCGACTGCTGGAAGAAATGAACCTTGATGTGATTCGCGGTGATGTTGCCACGTCTCCTTCGACCGCATTGGCGATTGCGGGTCGGTTGGAATACCCCCTGGTTGTGCGAACCTCCTTCACTCTTGGCGGAGCTGGTGGCGGAATCGTGCAAACCCCGGACGCTTTCTCAGCCCTCATTGATCGTGTTTTCCACCAGAATCCATTCGCGCAGGTGGTTATTGAGGAATCGATCGTCGGCTGGAAGGAATATGAGCTCGAGGTGATGCGCGACTCTGCGGGAACTTTTGTTGTTGTCTGTGGAGTAGAGAACGTCAATCCCATGGGTGTTCACACTGGCGACAGCATCACGTGTGCCCCATGCATGACGCTCACCGACCAGGAGTATCAAAACCTTCGCGACATTGCCCGCCGGGTGTTTGAAAAAGTCGGTATGGAGACGGGTGGAGCAAACATTCAATTCGCTGTGCATCCACAAACCGGAAAAATCATCGTTGTTGAAATGAATCCGCGTGTTTCACGCAGTTCAGCATTGGTATCCAAGGCGACAGGCTACCCGATCGCCCGGCTGGCTGCGAAATTGGCCGTCGGACTCACGCTGGCTGAATTGCAGAATGACATCACAATGAACACCACTGCGGCCTTTGAGCCATCCATCGACTATGTTGTCGTAAAGATTCCACGTTGGGACTTTGCCAAGTTCAAGGGCGCTTCGTCTGCATTGGGTGTGCAGATGAAATCCGTTGGAGAGGTTTTGTCGTTTGGGCGGACTTTTCGGGACGCCTTTCAAAAGGCGTGGCGTTCGCTTGAGCTGGGCTACGATGGATGGCCCGATCTTGTTGAGGCAAACAAACTACTTTTGGCGGATGCCTCCCACGAACTTTCTCGTGATTTTGTGATGGAGGCACTGGCCTCTCCAACCCCAATGCTGTTTCCCGCCATCAAGTCTGCATTGAAGATGGGACTTTCGCTTGACGAGTTGAACGAGCGCACAGGTATTTCGCACTGGTTTCTGGCCCAGCTCGAAAACCTTTTTCAACTGGAAGAAAATCTGAAGTCAACGGGATTGTCGGAATCGGCGCTCATTCAAGCCAAGCAAGATGGATTCACTCATCAGGCAATTGCCCGACTCAGCGGAACCAGCAGCGAACATGTTTTTGAACAGACCAAGGCCTTGGGACTCAAGCCAACCTTCAAAATGGTGGATTCCTGCGCCGGTGAGTTTGAAGCCAGGACACCTTATTACTACAAAACCTGGGAACAGCAGGATGAAAATATTCCTTCCAGCCGCAAAAAGGTCGTGATTCTTGGCAGCGGACCAAACCGCATCGGCCAGGGAGTCGAGTTCGACTACTCCTGCGTGCACGCCGTGCGCGCTGCACAAGACGCGGGCTGCGAGGTGATTCTTGTCAATTGCAATCCAGAAACTGTCAGCACCGATCACAGGGTCAGCGACAAGCTCTTCATCGAACCTCTGCACAAGGAAGATGTGCTCGACATCCTGAAGGCAGAACAGCCTGAAGGAGTTTTTGTTCAGTTTGGCGGGCAAAGTCCCCTCAAATTGGCAAAGGACATCCTCGATGCCGGTTTCAAGATCCTGGGAACACCGCACGAAGTCATAGAGCTCGCGGAAAATCGCGATCTCTTTGGACGCTTCATTGCCGAGAATGGTTTCAAGGTGCCTGCGTGGTCCACCGGGCTTGGCATGGACGATTGTCGGCAAAAAGCAAAGTCAATTGGATATCCTCTACTTGTCCGTCCTTCCTATGTTTTGGGCGGAAGGGCGATGCGCATCGTGTCGAGCGAACTGGAATTGAATGACGCCTTGGCAGAGGCTGTCGATGCCTCACAGGGGCATCCGGTGCTTCTCGACAAATATCTTGCCGATGCGATTGAGTTCGATGTCGATCTCGTATGCGATGGTCGCGAGGTCTTCATTCCCGCCGTCATGGAACACATTGAGGAAGCGGGAATTCACTCGGGCGATTCCACAAGCGTCATTCCTTGCCTCAAGTCTCCTGCGCACGTGGAGCAGCGGATCCGCAAAATCTGCACCGAGCTTGCTCTCAAGTTGGGCGTGAGGGGGTTGTTGAATGTGCAGCTGGCCCTGCATGAAGATGAAATCTACATCCTTGAAGTCAATCCGCGCAGTTCGCGCAGTGTGCCTTTTGTTTCAAAGGCAATGAGTGTTCCTTTGGCGTGGTTTGGAGCTCGTGTTGCATTGGGTTCCAGCCTCGCAGAACTGTCCCTGCTCCGACCATTGGCTGCCACCGCAGTCGCTCAATTTGCCGTCAAGGCACCTGTTTTTCCATTTCACAAATTTCCTGGAGTCAGTCCAAATCTGGGACCAGAAATGCGCTCGATTGGCGAAGTCATGGGAACTGCCGACACGGCTGGAATGGCACTCGCAAAAGCTTTTGTTGCAGCCGGTTGGAAGTTGTGTCCTCGTGGAGATGTGTTGGTTGTCGGCGAAAGCGCTCAGCTTGCGGCGTTGAAGGCTCCGCTTAAAAAGCTTGTCGGGCGTTTGGGAGGGCGGGTTTATTGCGTTGAAGATTCACGCCGCGAGCTCGGTGAACTCAATTCCAATGTTGTTGAATTGCGCCAGGAACAACAGGTTCGTGCATTTGCCGAAGAAGCAATGCGCGGTGGTCGGTTGTCGATGGTCATCAACGTCGGGCAGGGAATGGCGAGGAAATGGCGCCAGCTGGCCGATGAATTGGGAGCGATGACGGCGCAGAGTTCTGTTCCATTCGTCGAATCGAAATTCGCGCTTGATGCCTGGGTGCTGGCACTTGTCGCCTGGTCAAACAAAAATTCACAAGTGGAGTCCTTCAATGAATAATCTGTCTGGAAAATCATTTTTGAGCTTGAAACACATGTCACCCATGCAGCTGCGTGAACTGCTTGCTCTTGCAAAAAGCCTCAAGGCTGAAAAGAGGAATGGCCAATTTCCCAAGCGGCTGGCAAACAAGAATGTCGCACTTCTGTTTGAAAAGCTGAGCACGCGCACGCGCTGTTCATTCTCGGTTGCGTGTCATGACGAGGGTGCCGCGGTTGATTTTCTTGGCAGCTCGGACATTCATTTCGGCAAGAAGGAATCGCTGGAGGACACCGCCCGTGTGTTGGGTCGATTCTACGACGGGCTGGTTTATCGCGGCTATGCGCAGAAGACTGCAGAAACACTTGCCGAGCTCTCGGGTGTCCCGGTCTTCAACGCGCTCACAGATGAGGAACACCCCACCCAGGCGTTGGCCGATCTCATGACTCTTGAGGAGCGATTTTCGCATCTGGCAGGCCTGAAGGTTGTTTATGTCGGTGATGCTGCCAACAATGTGGCCCATTCACTCATGCATGCCTGTGCGTTGGTTGGCGCCCACTTTGTTTGCTCGGCACCAAAGGAATATTTTCCTGCGCCTTCGGAATTGGAATTCACCGCACGCCTTTGCAATGACTCTGGAGCCAGCGTGACGCTCGAGGAAAATCCAGTGAAAGCGGTTGCTGGTGCGGATGCCATTTACACGGATGTCTGGATATCGATGGGATTTGAAAATGCACCTGGAGCACAGGAGAGGGTCAGCCGATTGCGCCCTTATCAGGTCAATGAAGCGCTCATGAAGGCCACGGGCAACAATCAATCCGTGTTTCTGCATTGTCTGCCAGCAAACAAGGGCCTCGAAATCACTTCCGAGGTCTTCGAGGGAACTTCAAGTTTGGTTTTTGAACAGGCAGAAAATCGCCTTCACACCATCAAGGCAGTTCTGGTTTCAGGGCTGACTTAAAAGAATTCTTTGAAAATCTTCTCATCGCCGTCGTTGAGCGGAAGCTCTCCGCAGTGCATCGCAATCGATTTTTCAAAGTGTTGATGCTCGGCAGGAGCCTTTTCAAAGCCAAACCGTTCATAAAAACGGATGCCGATTTCGGAGTGGAGCACGAATCCCATGTTTGCCTGCTCGTTTTGAAGCAATGCAATGACGCTGCGCATCAGCAGGGTTGCGTGACCCGACTTGCGTTTGTCGGGTGCGGTTGCCAGCCAGGCAAGGCCTGTCAGCTGATTTCGAAATCGGAGCGTGTTGAGTGTCGACAAAGGTTCGCCGTCGAGGGACTCCAGCAGGTAGCGTTGACCACGAAGGTGATTTTTGTTGTCGTTGTATGACGCAACAAACTCTGCCATCGAGCGGCCTTGTCCCCAGGCATCATAGCCAAATGGAAGAATCAGCTTGGACTCTTCAAAAGACAGCTTGCGCAACCGCGCGATGGAAACAAATCTTTTGCTGCCTCTGGGTCCACCGTTGTCGTGGAACATTCCGCTCGGGCGAATCCAGCGCTGGCCACGTGGGTTGTCATACAAGGCCAGGTACGATTCAAAAGTTTCAGTTGATTCCGAATGCAGGCACTGGCCCAACTGAAGATAGTGCATCCCTTTGTGGTGCTGGTACAGTGTCCACATGTTTCATCCAATCCCGTTAGTTTAAAGCAGTATGAGTTACTTTTTCAGAAATAGCCAGCCCAAGCGGGGCAGTGGGTGAATCAAATCGCACCGATTCTTCCACCGTCCACCTGCAGGCTGACTCCAGTGATGTAGCCCGCTTCCCTGCTTGCCAAAAAAGACAGCGCAGCGGCCACTTCGGCGGGCTCTGCAAAGCGTCCCATGGGTACTTGCTTGAGCCACCTTTCAAGGACAGCCTCCTGCGTGATCCCTTCGCGTGTTGCTGCCGCTTGCGCCAAGGCAAGCAAACGTTCGGTGCGGGTGTAACCGGGAAGCACATTGTTGACCGTGATGCCCCTCGGCGCGAGCTCATTGGACATCGTCTTTGCGAATCCTGCAACTGCCGCGCGGATGGTGTTCGAAACGCCGAGCCCGGCAATTGGCATGCGCACCGAGGTGGAGATGATGTTGATGATCCGCCCGTAGCCTGCAGCCGCCATTCCTGGAACGAATGCCTGGCACAACTGAAGTTGAGAGAGAATGTGTGTCGTCAGGGCTGCCTCAAATGAGGCCGGTTTTGCATCCAGCAACGGACCCGATGCCGGACCACCCGCGTTGTTCACAAGAACATGAACGGTGCCGACGTGGGTTGCAATTGCATCAACCGCTTTTTGAATATCTTCCGAACGACTCAAGTCGGCCGCGAGGCAGATGTGCTTTTCCGGGTGTGTGAGGCCTGCTTTTGCTGCTTCGAGTTTGTCGAGCTGACGGGCAAGCAAAACAACCCGTGCACCTTGTTTGGCAAACAATTCAGCGGTTGCCCGGCCAATGCCTTGTGATGCTCCGCAGACAAGGGCGTTCAAGCCCGTCAAGTTGAAATGCGAGTTGGCTTGCATGTTTTTTTCTCCCTGAATTCACGGCGCGGGCAATGGAGCGTTGACAAGTGGAACGACGAAACGCTTGAAGTCACGCATGCTGGTGATCACCTCGTCATTGTTGTGATTGAAGAAATCAAACCACAAAAGGAGTCTGTCTTCGGAATGGAAACGTTCACGGATTTGTGCTGCGCATTCCATGGCATTGCCAACGATGGCATTGTTCACGGCATTTTCGATTCGCGACGGATCAAGAGTGCCCTCCAATGCTTGCCAATAGGTGTTCAGTGCCTTGCGTGCCTTTTCGTGTGCACGGGCGCTTTGCTGGGAAGGACTCAGGCCTGGGGTCGCATCCAGAAACACCAGCACCGTTCGTGGCATCAATGACCTGCTCCAGGTCCCACCAGCCCGATGATATGCTTGCGGCATGCGGGCGTGCGTGCGCTCAATTTCGTCGCCCGGGGTGATTGAGAGGTTCATGACACCGCAAGGCAGAATGCTGTTGGCAAAATCCTGCGTCCTGGGGTCATGCGAACCCACGTAGAGTTGCAGGTCATCAAACGGCACGTCCTTCGGAACGACGCCGCTGCGGGCAAATTTCCAGCGGTTTGGAAGAACAATTTGTGATGCATCGGTTTTGCCAGCCGCGCGCAGGACCTTTTGCCAGTCCTCGTCGCTGCGCATGTCTTGTCGAGAAAGAAGGGTTGGAGTCACGTCGGATGATGCAAAAACGTCTCCGCGCATGAACCGCAAGAAGATCTCCAGCGCCTCGGAAAAGATTTTGCCTTTGAGCGCAGGCCAAGCTGCATGTTCCACTTCGTCGCGGGGAACGATTCCGTAGGGAGCACTTGAAAAGGGAAAGCGTCCGGCCGCAATCCCCAAATGCAGTTTTCTGCCCGCATCGGGTGAGAATTGGTGCAAAGAGAGAAAGGTTTTGACTGCCTCCGCATGCGCCATGGGCCCACCATTGCAGAGAAGGCTTTTGATGGCAGAGCCAACTGCGATGCGCTTTGTTTTGGCAAAGATGTGCGGAGCAATCAGGAGGATGTCGGTGTTCAGGCCAATTTCACCCTGAAAGTTTGGAATCACTGCACCCGGGTTGTGTTTCTGAACCTCACATGACAGGTGACTCTCTGCAACCCAGGCAACATCGTAACCAAGTTCGTCTGCTGCCTGGACCTGATCGAAAAAATGAGCAAACATTTGCTTTTCAGTCGGCTGAAAGCCATCGACGGGTGTCTGGCAAATCGAAAAGAAGACATCAAACAGCATCGGCACAGCCTTTCGTTTGGGGTCACCGGCAGCATCCTTGGGGGAATCCTATGCAGGGCCTTTTATATGATATTTCTCCAAAACTCACGCCCCGCACGGCAGTGTTTCCGGGCGACACTCCACTCAGCCAGGATGTCTTGCTCAGCTTTAAAAACGGGCAACATTTGATGCTGTCGGCCTTCAAGGGCACCGTGCATCTCGGTGCACATGCGGATGCCCCCTGTCACTATAGCCCCGATGGCGAGGATATTTCGCAACGGGAATTGCGTCGCTATTTGGGACTCTGCCAGGTGGTCAGTGTGACTCTACCGAAGCCTGGACGGATTCTCCGCGAGCACGTGAGCGCTGTGAACTTCACTGCGCCCCGGGTTCTTTTCCGAACAAATTCGTTTCCGGATGCGGAACAATGGCGAGATGATTTTTGCTCGTTGAGTCCGGAATTGATTTCAGAGCTTGCTTCGCACGGAGTGATGACTGTGGGAATCGACACGCCATCCGTTGACCCGCATGATTCCAAGGATCTTGAAAGTCATCAGGCTTTGCTCATGCATGACGTGGCGGTTCTTGAAGGACTTGATTTGTCCAAGGTTCCGGATGGCGAGTACACTTTGGTTGCTCTGCCTTTGCCGTTGGTGGGATTCGATGCATCGCCAGTGCGTGCGGTTTTGCTCCCGGCCCGGATGCCGATCGTTTGATGCAACGACATCGGCATGAACTTTGCTCTCTCGTCAATCAGGAGAGGGAGGACGCCGCATGGTCCGCATCAACTTGAAAACCAAACGTTCACGTCAAGCCGTCAGAAACATGAAGGTTTCCCTTCAACGGGCTGTCCTTGCGGTTCTGGCCACGCTGGCGGTCGCAGGCCTTTGGGCCTGTTCCGGTTCAGCCTTCGACACGACTCCACCTGGGCCTGCAGTCAATCCATCAGGCAAAAAAAATGAACCCCAGCCCCTGAATCCCGACGAGGGAGGAGGCGGAAATCCAAGGGAAAGTGAGCCTCAGGATCCGAAAAGAGTGTTGTCGCTGCAAATCACGGGAGTGCAACCGGAAGCCTGGTGGAACAACTGTTTAAAGATTGAGCTGGGTGAAAAAAACTTCGACATTGGCTGCACCAAAGACAAGAATGTGACCTCGAACATCGTTAGAATTCCAATTCCGGACGGTGTTGAATGTCCTGTGATTGATCTGAAGATCGAAACCTTTCGGAACACAGGAAACACCTGCCGCGAACGCGCCGCCGAGGGACTTTCATGCGAAGGACCTTTTGAATCTGCGCCATTTGCAACCAGACGTTTTTCCTCTCCGGAAGGACGAGTGCATTTTGTGCTGAGTGATGGTCCCGCGGGTACTGCAGGAAAAATGGTACGGGCGTTCTATGAAGATCAGGATGAACAGAGCATTCGTCAGGCCAAAGAGGAATCTGCCCGTGCGGAAGAGTTGGGCATCGATTTCAATGATGCTATCTTCGATATCAAGACAAGTGGACTCCCCTTTGAAATTCTGGGAGCACCGGGTACAAAATGTCCTTAGTCCATTGAGGAGAATCCTATGCACTTCGACACCACTGCGCGGGCAAAGCCCGTTTTGAAGTGGGCCGGAGGCAAGAGTGGACTCCTGGAACAGCTGGTTCCTCATTTTCCGACACGTTTTGATCGTTACCTCGAGCCATTTCTTGGCGGAGCTGCTGTTTTTTTGTCGCTCAAACCTTTTGTTCCAGCGCTGCTCAATGAATTGAACGAAGAGATTTTCAATCTGTACTCCGTGATTCGTACCCGGCCTGCCGAACTCGTTGCGCGGCTTGAAGAATTTCGCAGCCGCTACAGCAGGGACTTTTATTACGAGTTGCGCTCGGTGCAGCCAGAGTGCCGCGTGACAAGAGCCGCACGGACTGTTTTTTTGAACAAAACAGGTTTCAATGGTCTTTATCGACAAAACAAAAAAGGCGAATTCAACGTCCCTTTTGGACACTACAAAAGTTGTCCATCGGTATTTTCATCGGAAAACATAATGCTCGTCAGCCAACGTCTTGCAAACGCCACCCTGATGAATGCCGACTTTTCCGTTCTGCTGTCGCAAGCAGGAAAGGGCGATTTCGTGTATTGCGATCCCCCCTATGAACCGCTCACACCGACTTCGAGTTTCAATTCCTATACCGGTGCTGGTTTCACAAGGGCTGATCAGGTGAGGCTTAAAAACGAATGTTCGGCAGCAGTGGAAAGGGGAGCAGTGGTTGCCGTTTCCAATTCGTCTGCAGCATTCATCCGTGAACTTTACAGTTCCTCTGCTCTTCAATCCATTCGCGCACGCCGAGCGATCAATTCGAATCCTGCGAGGCGTGGTGCGATTGAAGAACTGCTCATTCTCATCCAACGTGAATCCTGATTTTTCAAAAATAGTAAAAACTGCGGGCCAGGAGTTGGATTTCCTGATTGTGCAATTCCAGGCTGCCCATGAGTTCCCACGGTTCGGCAGGCCGCCATGCCCAATTCGACGCACCTGTCAGAAGCCATTCAGGCGCTTTCCAAAGACTCATTTGTCTGCCCAGAGTCAATGAATTCGACCATCGGTGCAGAGGAATCAATTCCACATTCAGCAATCCGCTGATACCTGGTTCGATGAAAAGAGCCCCGGATTCATCATCCCCAAACTTCAGCGAACCACGAACTGCGGCGCGTCCTTCGGCAGCGTCGAGTTTCCATGCCAGCCCATATTGAGCTGATGCGTACGTTTGTTTGCAGCCTTCGAAACATTGTTGCCGAAAGCCGAGGTTCACAGCCCAGCTTTTCGCCCATTTTTCATCGGCCTTGGGCTCTGGCAGCACATCTATCGAAACAATCGACACTTCCCTCATGTTCAGTGTCTTGCCGTTGAACATTGCCTCGAGGTTCATGATTCCGATTCCAACACCATCGGGCATTCCTTTTAAGCTGCTCTCTGATGTTTGCTGTGCCGGTCTGTAGCTGATGAGGGAATACGTTCTGCTGTTCCTGTCGCTGTTGATGGGTCTCATCACACCCAGTCCAATGCGTGAGCTTGGATAAGCGTAGTGTGGAGCTGTTTCTTCTGGAACATGTGGTTGGGCATACTCAGGCTTGAGTTCAATCTCCGCCCGCTTTTGTGCAACGCTGTCTTGATCTTTCTCGATTCTTGCCAATTGTTGCTTTGGGTATTTTTGTCCGCGTGATTCATAAAATGTGAGTGCGCTGTCGAGGACGCGGGCTTTCTCTTCGGGAGTGAGATCTTCGATGGATTCAAATTTCAATTTCGAGCCCAGTGGTTTTTTCGTCATCAGTTCGTTTTGGGAAAACAAATTGGTGAATGCATCACGCTCTTTCTTGCTGAGGTTGTTGAGACGGTCTTCGTGTTTTTGCAGGCTCGATGGGTGATAATGAACCTTGCTGAGAAGGTTTGGAGTGTTGGCAATGACCCGCGTCGCGTCGGCGGCAATAACGATTTGCTTGAAGTTCGAATTTAAATTCAATGCCGGGCGACCAATCTCCAGCAACGCCATCATCAGGTACGAGCCGTTTTCGCCCAGCAGGAAATATTCAATCTTGTGGTTTGCCAGTTCAAAAACCGAAGCGGCAATGTAGGAAACCTCATCCTTGTTCAAATTCAGTTCGTATTCCCATTGATCGCGATTTTCCGAATTGATCAAATCAGTTGATATTTTTTCCTCGGCAATCCAATTCAATGTGCCATTGAAGATTCCATGGAAAACGTTGAATGGATAAAAGATGGGGTTGGAGTCCTGGGTGTCGACCCTGTGGCTGACCATGTAAACAGACCTTTTGTCGGTCGCCTCTGCAGATTTTCCACCATGAAATTTGAGAAAGATGTTGCCAAAAAAGGTTTGCGGGTTCTCTGGATGGCCAGATGAGAAAACAAGAGATATCCGGTCATGACGCATCAGTTTGGAAAATTCACGATAGCGTTTGCAAACGTCTGACTCGTTTTTGGGATCAGTGTCAGAAAATATAAGCTTGAAATGGTCCTCGAGAAACTTGCGACGAGCCGGGTATCGGCACAGGGCTTCTTGTCGCTCTGCCGGAGTTCCTTCCGAAAAAATTCTCAGCGTGCCTTCGAGCTCCGCGTCGGGAGCCGAAGCACCTTCAGGGCTCACGAAATATGTCGGATCGTCAATGACGCTTTCGCCAATGGAGCGCCAACTGTCGCGATAGAGCAGGATTTTGTGCCAACGAGGCATATTCGCTGCCTCCTGGATTTCCTGTGGACCGATTCTGTTGACGCGAGCCGAATATGCCGTGGCATTTTGTGGCAAGTTGAGTGAAGAAATGCAGAGCAGGATTCCCAATGCAATTGTTTTCAGCATGTTTTATCCAGGATTTTAATTTTAAAAAGTCGGATGGATGTTCGCTTGCCGGTTGGAAGCAAGTCAAGACGCCGCTGGAGTTTTTTGCTCTGTCGCGGCAGTTTTTGTGACAGAATTTAAATTTCTAGTGTGCACTTCACGCGGGCAGTCTGCGAGTTTTCCTTGAAGGAATAATGCGTGCCGGTGACTGCCTTTTGGATGGCGATGGTTGCAGGTTTTTAGGTTTTGCAACTTCAATCGGCCTCAACCTCAATTCCAGCAGCCAGCCTTTGTTCTTTTCCATGAACAGGAAGTTGTGCTCACTGGAATCGACAACCTTGAATGTGCCTGCGTAAAACGAAGCGGAACCCGAACGGGGTCCTGCGCTTCCCGAGGCACTCACACGAACCAGCTGTGTTTTTGCAAAAGCTGAAGGTTCGCTTTCCAGTGTCACGTTCAACGAACGACCTTTCAGGAAAACGGTTTTGCTGCCGTCCAGATTGATCTTCACTTCTGCTGTAGAGACCTCGTCAACGCGATCGGGAGATTTGAGGCGCGCACTGGCAAGAAAACTCAATCCGACGGATGGCACTTCGCCTGCTGCCGATGAACTCGCCCCGTTTGGCATTTGAGCGTTTCCAACCATGGAAAAGCAGGTCATTGCCGCTGCGCCGATGATCTTCAGGGAAGCGATTGCGAACTTGATCGAACTCATGTTCTTGAGCATAAACGAATGTCCTCTGTCCGATGAGCGACGGAGATTGCTTAATATTGCCTCAAAATAGCCCAGGAGCTCCCGAATGGCAAATTACATTTTCAATATGGTGAATCTGCGCAAGGTCATCAACGGCAAGGAAATCATCAAAGGCATGTATCTTTCGTTCCTTCCGGGAGCAAAAATCGGTGTGATTGGTAACAACGGCGCCGGTAAATCAACATTGCTGCGAATTATGGCAGGCGTTGACACCAACTTCTCGGGCGAGGCGTTTCCTGCCAAGGGCATCAAGGTTGGTTATTTGCCGCAGGAGCCAGAGCTCAATCCCGAGAAGACCGTGCAGGGGAATATTGAAGAAGCTTTTGCCGAAACCAAGGCCCTCCTTCAAAAGTTCGAAGACCTCAACATGAAGATGTGTGAGCCTTTGGACGATGCCGAAATGCAAAAAGTCATCAACGAAGCAGCCCGGGTTCAGGACCAGCTTGACGCCACCAACGCGTGGGAGCTCGACAGAACCATTGAAATTGCGATGGATGCGCTGCGTTGTCCTCCGGCAGATGCCGATGTGAAAACCCTTTCTGGGGGCGAGCGTCGCCGCGTTGCACTTTGCCGACTCCTCCTTTCCAAGCCCGACATGCTGCTACTCGACGAGCCCACGAACCATCTGGATGCCGAGTCGGTGCAGTGGCTGGAGCGTCATCTCAAGGAGTTTCCTGGCACCGTCGTTTGTGTCACCCACGATCGCTACTTCCTCGACAACGTCACCGAATGGGTTCTCGAATTGGACCGCGGCGAGGGTATTCCCTGGCACACCAATTACAGCGCCTGGCTCGAGCAAAAGATCAAGCGTCTGGGCGAAGAGGAAAAGCAGGAATCCGTTCGGCAAAAGACCCTCAAGCGCGAGCTTGAGTGGGTCCAGATGAGTCCCAAGGCGCGACAGGCGAAGGCCAAATGGCGCGTTTCCGCCTATCAGCAGATGCTCAATGAATCGAATGAACAATATGAAACCATCAAGGAAATTCCCTTTCCCCCAGCTCCGCGCCTGGGCGACGTTGTTGTTGAGGCTGAAAATCTCAGCAAGGGATTTGCGGACCGATTGTTGTTCGACAATTTGAATTTCCGTTTGCCGCCAGGGGGAATTGTGGGTGTGATTGGCGCGAACGGCGCCGGTAAATCGACCCTTTTCAAAATGATTGTCGGTTTGGAAAAACCGGATGCAGGCGCCCTGCGGCTGGGAGATACTGTCAAGGTGTCCTATGTGGATCAAAACAGGGAAACCCTCGCGGGCGACAAATCTGTCTTTGATGAACTTTCCGGAGGCCGGGATCTCATCCAGGTCGGAAATCGTGAGCTTGCGGCCCGTTCGTACATCGCTAGCTTCGGTTTTCGTGGCTCCGATCAGCAAAAGCTGGTCGGTAATCTGTCTGGCGGTGAACGCAATCGTCTGAACTTGGCGAAACTCATCATGAACGGTGGAAATCTGCTCCTTCTTGACGAGCCCACGAACGATCTGGACGTGGACACCTTGCGTGCCCTTGAAGACGGCCTTGTAAACTTTCCTGGATGTGCAGTGGTGATTTCCCACGATCGTTGGTTCCTCGACCGCATCGCGACCCATATCATGGCCTTTGAAGGCGACAGCCGGGTTGTCTGGTTCGAAGGCAACTATCAGGATTATATCGAGGACAAGCGCCGTCGATTGGGCGATGATGCAGTCAATCCAAAGCGCATCAAATACAAGCCCCTGACTCGTTGATGTTTGTGAAACACTTGTTTTTCCTGTGTTAATCGCTCCTTGCTGGCTTGCCAGTCTGGGGCGATTCAAGTAGTTGTCACGGCACCGTAAATTTTACGTCACAAGCCGTGAATGGGGATTTCGCAATATGCTGCAGTACACACTTGCGCGCGATTCACTTCTCGTCGGATTTGGCAGTGCCCGGGATTCCGATGCCAGTCCTCTGGAAGTTCAACCCCAAAGCAAGGCTGGTGTGCGTCCCTCGCTTTTCTTTGCCCCGACACGTGATGCACATGGGTTGTTGACCCGAAAAACCTTTACCCATGTTTTGTTGGTCCGCCGAACACAGGTCGATGGTCAACCAAGGTTCATTCTGTTGCCGCTTCCGACCAATGAATGGGTTGCCGACGAGCAGCTCGAGGAATTGATTCCCGCTGGCCAGCCCGTCGACGTTGCGACCTGTATCGCGCGCGACAGCCGGATGGTTTCCGGCGCCGATGTTTCCCACTCGGTGTTTGAATTCGAGTCGGATGCGCTCTCGCTGGCTATCAACCTGACCATCGAGAGCTTTGTTTTTGAAAACAGCCTGCGCGAACAATGGACTCTTGAGCACGTTCCGTCGGAATACGCTGCTTTTGTGGTGCACTGGCATCAGCCCGAGATTCATTGCAGCTCTGTTTTGCAAACGACATATGCAGCTCTCTCTGCAGGGAAACTGATTTCTTACCACGCGGGACACTATTTTTCGGTCGGCGTGGCTCAAAATGCCAACCCAATTGTTCCGGCGTTCTCGTCCTGTGTTCAAATGCAGGTTGGAAAATGTTCGATTGCGGAGTTTGCCGAAAATCTGTCCCAGGTTCTCGACACAATCAAGCAGATGGGGAGCGGGGCACCTGCTGCCGTGCGCAACCAGGTCCTCAATCAATGGACCCGATACCAAACGGAACCGCTTGCCACAGGCACGAGTCAAGGCCTGATGGTCTGGCCAGTGGATTCGTCTGAGCCTTTCGAATTGACGCATCATTATTCCGGCAAACTTGAAACCGCCTTGAAAGGCAATTCCGACACCTATCTTGCAGCCCGCAAGCGTGTTTGTCAGTCGGACGCCGAATGGCTCTCTTCTGTGCACAAAAATCGCAGTGCTCCCGAACTTCCTGATTTTGTGAGGTCACTCTACGACCGCTCGCTCCTCACTTTGAAACAGATGCAGGATCCCGACGGTGGAATCATTGCGGCTCCCGAGTTTCAATTCGAGTTCACGGCTTGTGGAGGCTATGGCTATTGCTGGGGTCGCGATGCGGGTTTCATATCGCTCGCCATGGATACTGCCGGCATGTTCGAAGAGTCGGAACAATTTTATGCCTACATGGCCAAGTGCCAGTCGGACAACGGAAGTTTTCTACACCGCCACGACATGAGCGGAAACCTTGGCCCAAGTTGGGGTTTGCTGCAGCCAGACGAAACGGGAAGCGTTCTTTTTGGACTCTGGCAGCACGTGAAGTTGTCTGGACGCACTGAAGGCGCTGCCAAGCTGCGCGACATGGTGGAGCGCGGAGCAAATTGGTTGGAGTCTTGTCGATTCGAGGACACCGGTTGGATTTGCGAAGGATTCGACCTTTGGGAAGAGCGCGAAGGCGTGCATCTGTATTCTGTGGCTGCGGCAGTTGCAGGACTTCGTGCTGCCGCCAATCTTGCAGAAAAGTTGAAGTGGCCAGTGCGTCCGCAGTGGCGTCAGAGGGCCGACCAGCTTTCCAGGCTGTTGGAAGAAAATCTTGAAGCATCGTCGAACGGTTCAGAGGCTTCTTTTGCCCGAACCTTGTTTTTGAAAAACACATCCCAGCAGTCCGCACTGCGCTATTCATCCTCGAGACTTGAACATAATCCTGCGCACGCAGGCTTGAATCCGCAGCGTTGGATCTCCGATTACGTTCTCGACGTTTCACTGCTCGGAGTGGTGGAGCCTTTTGAGGCGGTTTCGAATTCTTTCTCGGAAAAGAATCTTCCACGTTTGTGTCGTGCTTTACGCAAGTCGTTGTGGCGCGATGGTGTTGGCGGACTCGGACGCTACGAAGGCGATCACTACCGCGACGGACAGCCCTGGATTCTGACAACGCTCTGGCTTGGCTTGGCTGCCGCCCGCTGTGGAGAAAAATCGCTGGCTATCGAGTGCTGCGCCTGGGTGTTGAAACACACTCCTCGCGAAGGACAATTGCCCGAGCAAATCGACCCCATCACGGGCGAGCCTTCATGGGTGATGCCACTCACCTGGTCACACGCAATGTTTGTATTGGCTTGTTGCCAGTTGCCCAAGGATATCTGGGTTTCAGTCATGAACTCTGAATCTTCATTCTCGAATTCCACCAATCACAACCAGAAGGGGCTATGATGTTCATAAACCGGTCTGTTTCATTTTTGAGTCCTGAACAAAATTCATCTGCTCCTGGCTCTTCAAAGCCAAATGGCAAGCCAAAAGTTGTGTTTGCGGTTGTTGCTGTCGTGTTGGCTGGATTGGTTGGTCTGCAAGTGATGACCGGCAAGAAAAAGTCTGCCGGAAATACAACCGAATCTGCAGTTGGCGGAGAAGCGGTTGAAATCAGTCTTTGGGATCAGGAGGAGTCCGAGAACACCAAAGTCATGGATGAGTGGATCACTCGATTCACAACTGCGCATCCGAACATCCGCGTGGTTCGCCAGACCTACCCGAACGAAGATCTCAGAACAAAATTTACAACTGCCGCAACGGCGGGACAGGCTGCCGAACTCGTGTGGGGTCCGAACGACATCGCAGGCGTCTTCGCCACTGCAAAGTTGATCCAACCTGCCGAAGGCTTTGTGGATGTGAGCAAATTCACCCCTGCAGCTTCCGAACCGGTCAGGCTCAGAGGCGCGGTAATGGGCGTGCCGATGACCTACGGCAACCATCTGATGCTTTTTTTCAACAAGAATCTGGTCGCGAATGCACCAACAACCACTGACGAGCTGATTGCAGCCGCGCGTGAAAACACCGATGCAAAAGCCAACAAGTTTGGTCTTGTTTTCTTTCAAAACGAGCCATTCTGGCTGGTGCCGTTTGTTGGCGCATTTGGTGGATGGCCATTGGTTGTCGATCCCGATGGCAGCAGCCGTCTGGAACTGAACTCGGAAGCGATGAAGAATGCCTTGGCATATCTCTACAAGCTCAAGACCGTCGACAAGGTGATTCCAAAGGAATGCGACTACGACTGTGCCAAAGGCCTGTTTCTTGAAGGCAAGGCGGCATTCACGATCAATGGTGACTGGAGTGTGAAGGAGTTCCAGGCCAAGCTTGGCGATCAACTGGGAATTGCTCCGCTTCCTGTGTTGAGCGAAACCAATCGTCCCCTGACCCCGATGATCAGTGGCCGGTACGTTTTCATCAATTCGCAAATTGCTCCTTCAAAAAAAGAAGCCGTCAAGGAATTTCTCAACTTCCTGACGTCGCGCGAAATTCAAATCGAGGTTGCGGAAAAGCTGAATCGCATCCCGGCAACGGGAGAAGCTTTGAATGACCCGCGCATCACGGGGTTGAAGGCCATCCAGCCGATGATTGCCGCAGCAGCAAATGGTCGTCCAATGCCGGCGCAAACAGAAATGCGTGCTGCATGGGATGCCATGCGTCCTGTGCAACAGAAAATCATGTCGGGTGATCTGACCCCAGACAAAGGCGTCAACGTCATGCAGCAGAGCGCGCTGGAAAAGCTCGCCGCGCTCAAAAAGTAAGAACGAGAAACACACGTTATGCTGAGTCTGTCGCTGCTGCCGGCCATCACTGAAATTCTCAGACTGCTT
The DNA here is from genome assembly GCA_049423385.1 of Silvanigrellaceae bacterium. Lineage (GTDB taxonomy): Bacteria > Bdellovibrionota_B > Oligoflexia > Silvanigrellales > Silvanigrellaceae > RFOM01. The sequence continues at coordinate 34,511 of JBMSQQ010000011.1, forward strand.
CTGTTTGTAGGTATTGCTGTTGCCTCGGTGGTTGGATTTCTTTGGGCCAACTACAAATTCTGGCGGAGTGAATATTATCTCGGTGGTACCGTGCTGGTTTCAGTGCTCATTGGAGCTGAACTGGTTCTGGTTCTCGAGGCTGCACTCCCGATGGCGGTGTTTCTAGGAGCCCTTCCATTCCTGACCGGTCTGTTGTTTCGCTACGTGATTCGTGGACGCTGGATGGTCCCTTTTCTTTTTGCCGCTCCTGCGACGCTGGGCGTGGCTCTTCTGTTTCTTTATCCGCTCGTTTTTGAACTCTACCTTTCTTTCCACAGACTCAATCTCGAAACTCTTGGAGAATGGATTCGCACGGGGCAAATCGAATTTGTCGGAGTGAGCAATTTCCTTGAGGTGATGCAGGTTGGCAGTCAGACGAAGGAAAGCTTTTGGCTGGTGACCGCCCGCACGTTTGCCTGGACCGCAATCAACCTTGTTTTTCATGTGGTGTTTGGTCTCGTGTTGGCGCTTTTTTTGAATCAAAAGATCCGCTGGGTGGGAGCATATCGAACAATTCTCATGCTTCCATGGGCAATACCCCAGTTGATCGCGGTTCTTGCTTGGCGCGGTGAATTTCATTCAGCATACGGCTACGTCAATCACCTCATTCAGCTGGTCAACGATACCTTCAGCCTTACGGTGGGTGGTGACCGGATTGCACCTCTGGAATGGATTGGACTCAAGCCCCAAGAATGGTGGACTGATCCGCACGCGCTTTTTGCTTCAATCTGCATTGTGAATATCTGGCTGGGAATCCCATTCATGATGGTCGTTTCCCTGAGTGCGCTCCAGTCGATTTCAAAAAGCTACTACGAAGCGGCAAGCCTGGATGGCGCCACGGCATGGCAACGCTTTCGCAACATCACGTTGCCCCTCATCAAGCCCGTGATGATTCCTTCGATGATTCTTGGCATGATTTGGACATTCAACAACGTCAATGTGGTCTATTTGATGACTGCGCAACGCGGAGGATCGGAAGGTGCCGACATTCTTGTCAGTGACTTGTACAAGCAGGCGTTTGTATACAACCGCTATAGTTTTTCCGCTGCCTACGCGATCGTGATTTTTCTGATTCTTTTGGTGTTGACTGCAGTTTGGATGAAGTCGTCGCGAATGACCGAAGATCCTGGTCGGCGCTGATTTCTTGATGGGAGTGATTCAGTCGTGTCTTCTCTTGAGAAAGTGAGTCCAGCCCGGTCGTTGGCAACACACGTTTTTCTTTGGATTGCCTGCATCGTTGCTTTGTTTCCCGTGTCGCGAATTGTCACCATTTCGCTTCGACCCGGCAACCGTTTGTTGTCGTCGGACATGAGCATTGTTCCGGCAGACGCGAGCCTTGGCAGCTACTGGACAATATTGACGCAGAAGCCATTTCTTCAGTGGCTTTACAACAGTTTGTTGATCACGGTTTCGACGAGCTTGATTGGTGTGTCACTTGCAGCCACGGCTGCATATGCTTTCGCGCGGTACTCTTTTCCAGGGCGCAAGTCGGGTTTGTTGTTTCTGATGACCACGCAAATGATTCCAGGCGCGATGTTGTTGCTGCCGATTTATCTTGTGCTGACAAAAATTGGCCTCAACAATTCATACACAGGGTTGGTGATCGCATACTCGGTGACAACTCTTCCTTTCTCAATATGGATTTTGAAAGGTTATTTCGACACAGTCCCCAAGAGTCTCGAGGAAGCTGCTCGTATCGACGGGTGCACAGAGTTTGGCGCATTTTATCGAATCCTGTTGCCGCTCTCGAAGCCTTCTTTGGCAATTGTATTTTTGTTCAACTTTACTCAGGCTTGGAATGAGTATTTGGTGGCATCCACGATATTGCAGGATTCAAGGCTGCGGACCTGGCCATTGGGGTTGTATGAGCTGCAGGGGAATTTCAATTCGGAGTGGGGGCTGTTTGCTGCGGGCTCGGTGCTCATTTCGATTCCTGTGGTTTTGCTTTTCCTATTTTCGAGCAAATACATGATTTCCGGACTGACACTGGGTGGTGTCAAGGGCTGAAACGGTTCCTGAAATTAGGTGTTGTAACTGATTTTTTGGAATGCTAAATCGTGCGGACGTTGCCTGAAAATGGTCTTAGGAGGTTCCCGTGAAAAGTCTTATAGCTCTGACTTCGTTGGCTATTTTTCCTGTTGCTGTTGCAGCCCCCGGGTTTGTAATTGACACTCCCACGGGCCCTCGGACGGACTCATTGGTATTTCAGCAGGTTGTCTATACGGGTGCCTGCCCCGGAACGAGCATCGACCCTGTTCGCGGCTATTTCTTTGATCCCGGCATCCCAACTCTTCCAGGCCGCCGCGTACGCGTTGTGAACGTGACTCCCGGAATGAGTGGCGATCCATTTCCATTCACGGACCGCGAATACCAATCGGGTGGACGTTCCGAAAAAATCGACTTCCTTCCGAGCTCCAGGCACCGTCAACGCTGGTTTTCTGTTGCTGAAGGCATGAATGACTTTGAAGTCACCGTGACCGACGGCGGTCGGGTTGTAGACACCAAGCAATTCGCGTTTCCTGTGACGGTCATGACCCGTTACGAGGGACGCTGGCCGAGCTGCCGGGTGGAAAACGATTGCCACACCAACCCAAATGGTGGCGTGTATTGCGTGCCCCGGACGGTTTGTTCCTGCATCTACAACTGATTGACACCAAAACCAGCAATGACGAAACGGGTGGAGCCGGTATGGCCCACCCGTTTTTCTTGCGTCTCTTGAACATCTTCAAAGATCGAGCCCAATTTTCAGTGGGTCGATTTTTCCCAGTATAAACAGTCAATTTTATAATTTCTCAAGTCGTCGGCCCGAGACTCCGTTACTCATCACAGGCTGAACAACAATCGCTTCGGGAGGGATTCATCGTGAGAAGTTTAAAGTTGACGATTTTGCCTGTTGGACTTTTTGCACTGGTTTCTTGCGGTGACAAGCCCACTCAATTTTCATCTCCAGATTCCTACCGGGTTGCGTTCTCCATGTCTGGAACGGGCGTCGATCGTGTTCAACAACTCAAACAGCAGGCTGAGGCCCAAGGTGCGGCGGCGGTTGTGCTGGAAACGGGTATGAGTTCTTCTGAAAACGCAGAGGCATTGGATGACTTCGCCAGGCAATTGGCGGAAGCCGCAGAAACTGCACCAGCCCCCTCAACGAGCTCGGGTTCTACAGACGGCGGGGGCGGCACGGGCGGCACGGCAGGGGGTAGCACGCCAAGCACAAACGATGGTGGCAGCGGCACGAACAATACGGGCGACGGTGGTGGTACAGGCGGTAGCTCCATGCCGAGCACAGACGGTGGTGGCACAGGTGGTTCATCGGGCGGAACGACAAACACCTCGTCTGGTGGAAGCTCGGGTGGCTCAAGCAGCACAACCACAGCTCCTCTTCAAATCCCTTTCGACACAAAGATGATCGAACGGTTGGGCCAGGTCGCCGGTGGTGGACTCGACAAATTCAAGAGTGCCTGTGCGTATGCAATGAAGATTGAGGAGTCCAAGGTGATATTGGCGGGCTCGACGGGCAGTGTCACCAAGGATCAAGTGTTGATGATCGTCTACGATGGTCGCGGGGAATTGAATGTTCCCCTGAGCGGTCAGGAAATTCACGGAGTCTGTATCAGCTCGGCAAATGGAAGCAAGGTGAACGTTGACGCTTCGAACATCAAGGTGAAAGGCGTGTTCACTTTCGAGCAAGGCAAGAGCAATGCGACATCGGTTGCCTTTGGTGCCACAGGGAAGATGGACTCGGCTTTGGCTGGAGCCATTGGTAACGGCAATTCGGTGGTGTTGAAATCTCCGAAAGTGTCGTGCGTTGAGCCCGCAGTCAAATCGTTTGGCTCCGGTAACAACAAGCCCTCCCTCACTTGCCAGTGAGGCTTGCACGAGAAGCTCTGCTTCAATGAATTTCCGGTGCACCTTGAAATGCAAAGCCCCGCTTCGTGCGGGGCTTTTTCATTTGAACAGTGATTGGAAAAATATTACACGAGTGCTTTTTTAAGCGCCTCGGACAATCCTTTGCCATCGACACGTCCAACAAGTTCGGCTTGAAGAGATTTCATCAGGACACCGAAAGTTCTTTCACTCGTCCTGCCGAGAAAGTCTTTGATGTACGTTTCGAGTTCAGCGCCAGACAGTGCCTTGGGCAGATAACGTTCCACGATACTCAACTCTGCTTTGAGCGGAGCTTGCCTGTCGGGTGGGTATTCGGCGAGGCTTTTTTGAAGTTGTTTCTGATATGCTGCCAAAATCTGAACGACCTCAGCCTCGGTGCGAAGTCGCCCTGGTTCCTTGAGGTCGTTGATTTCAGCATTGCGTACTTCGTTGATCATCATGCGCAAAACGCCAAGAAGATCCTTTTCACCTTCCTTCATGGCTTTTTTCATGTCTTCTGTGAGGCGTGATTTCGTTTCACTCATTGCGTTCTTCCTCTTTGCGAAATTCACCGGGCCTCGGTTGACGTTGGTCGCTGATTATTGCGGCTGAACAAAAAGCACAGCCCGCTCGCGCCCAATGGTCACCGAAATGCGTCCCTTGTCGTCTACCGGATAGGAACGTCCCGAGACAAGCTCAACGGCATCTTTCCTTGGAACAAATTTGGTTTGCAGCAGGATTGTCTGAGCATCCCTCGACATCAGCTCATTGGAAAGGAAATAGGCGAAGTTCGAGTTGGCAAACGAGCGCTCATATCCCCAGAGCCAGGTTGAATCGGCTTCCGGACTCCCAACAACGACAGTTCGGTTGTCGACCGACAGGGTGATGTTCGAATTCAGACGGCCTCGACGCAGGGCGGGATGTTCTTTGCGTGCAACAATGATGCGTTGATAAACCGAGAACAAGTCCTTGTCTGCCTCAGAGGAGAATTTCACATTCGGATTTTCAAGACACCATGTTCCCGGGTGTGTGACACACTGGGTTTCGAACTGTTGGGACAATGCCAAGTCATCCCAGACCATGGGTTTGCGACAGGTTGGATCATCCGCGCCCCACATGCCAATCTCTGCACCGTAGTAGACCACCGGCGCACCAATGTAAGACATTTGAAAAGCGACAATTCCCTTGAAGAATTCTTTTTCAAGAAGTCCGGGCTTGTCGTTTGAGTACAGGGCTCCGCGATCGGGCTTGTTGACTGTATCGTTATCCCAGCTGTTGCCTTCTTGTGGACGCGGCGAAAGTTGGCGATTCTGCCAGATGGTTTTGCTGAGGAAACGGTCGGTGTCATGGCTGTCGAGCATCGTCCAGAGCGCATGCTTGATGTGCTCCTTGTAGCCGTTCAAGCGCGATTCCATGAAGTTTCGAGCCGCACTGGGCGTGAATTTGTTGCGTTGATCGGGATTGATGAACCAGCTTTCGGCCAGCGTCCTGGCTCGATAGTTCATGATGCCGTCGGCTTGGTCGCCCTGCAGAATTTCGAATCCGTCATACCAGTCTTCAGCAATAATCAAAGCGTCGCGCTTGATGCTCTTGAGGTGATTGCGAAACAATCGCCAAAATGATGCAGGCACATCAGCATAGACGTCGAGCCTGATTCCATCGACACCCTTGTACCTGATGCCATCGATGGTGCGCGGCATGAACCAACGATCGACAACCGCAAAGATGTGTTTCTGTAGACCAGGGTGAAGAGCACCGTTCGCAAATCCCTGTCTGTGATTGATGAGCGGACAAAATCCGGCCCATGAGTCAAAACGAATCTTGCTGGCGTATGGGAATTGGGTTGCGTCGGGGTAAAACTCCGACAACTGGCAGCCGCGTGCATAGTAGTTCGGTTCACCTTCGTATGAGGTCGCAAACCATTCATAATAAGGCGATGCTCTTCCTCGTTTCGCAATGTCTTCAACGAGTGGTCCATTCGAGGCCGAGTGATTGAAGACTCCGTCAATCACAACCCTGATGCCGTTCTCCTGCAACTCGTTGACAACCGAAATGAACTCCTTGTCGGCCCGGGTAAACTTCCAGGTTGCGGGGTCGTCGAGACTTTCGTTTGCCAGCAAACGCTTGTCATCCTCGTACAAGTCGGGCTTGCCGTCGCGTCCTGTTGTCATTGGGCCAAGTTTGGCATCGACGTGGCGATAGTCTTTGGTGTCATACCGGTGAAGGGAATCCGAATCAAAAACGGGATTGAAGTAGACTCCGGTGATGCCCATCGACTTCAAGTAAGGAATCGATTGACGCACACCCTGAAGGTCGCCTCCATAGCGACGTGTGAAGATGATCTGTCTTTGTACTTCTCGAGGGTCCAGTTCAGGTTGAGTTTGCCGAACGATGCGCTCCATGTTTTTTTCAGTCGGCGTGAAGCTGAACCAACTGCTGTTCCAGGGTGTGACGGTGCGTTCGAGGCGAGACAACGCAGGACGACTCTTTTCCCATTCGGTGGGCAATTGACCAACGACGTCATTGGAAGGATCACCGTTCCGGAATCGTTCCGGAAAAATCTGATACCACGTGGAATCCACAGACCAGAGGGGAACTTCGTAGAGGTCTGCTCCGTTGATTTGCTGGGTGTTTGCATCATAGACGAAATCATAGGACTCGTCGGTTTGACCGTTTGCAAATGGATCACCGGTGATAATTCCGTGCTTGCCAAGATTGAACGAATTGTCTCCGTCCTTGGCAACAACGACGTACGCAGATTTGATGGATTGCTCGGGGAGTGTGAGCAATCCCGAGTACACGGTGAATCGGAGTGCATCGATGGAATAGGTTGTTTGCGGTGAAAGTTGCATCAGTTGACCATCGGAAAACTTGACAGCAACGTTTTCTGCATCACCCTCAAACATCCGCAACTTGAAACGAATCACGCGTTCGCCGGCATCGAGGGCTGCCACCGACTGCATGTCCAGATCGACAGCGGCTTCATCAATCAGGCCATCTCTTTTTCCAATGAACGATTTTGCCAGTTGGTTTCTGGATGAAAAGAGGATGTTGTTGTTGAATGGGGCTGATCCGGACTGAGGCTGGGTGGCATCTGCCAACCAGTCGAATGTTTCATCCTCATAGCGAACAACAAACTTGTACGTTACGTCCTGCGTGCGTTCGATCTGCAGTGTTCGTTGAAACGATCCGTCTGTTTGCGGAGCAAGGCGAAAGTTGTCGTCGAATGATGGTGACCAGCCCCTGAAGGAACCGGTGACGTACACCGACTTCACCTGTTTGCTGCGCGGCGGAAGCTTGGACAACCTGAATTCCGCACGTCTGGGACTGACCAGTGTGGAACGCATTATCGAGGAGATGCCTCGGTTGTTTATCGAAATGGCTCGAACGATTGCCGGTTCGGAGAGTCTGAATTGTCCCGTGAAGAGTTTGGTCGAGCCGCGTGGAGCCAAGCCGTTGGTCACGGGCACGGAACCGTCAAGCGTGTAGAAAATTTTTGTATCGCGGGTCGAATTGATTGTGATTTCCTGTTCACCCGAATCGCTCACAAGCCGCGTCTGGATTTTCACGATGGGCTGTTCGGCGACTCTCGTGGTGCTGCTGTTGGGCAGTCGGAGTCTTGAGACCGTCAGTTGTTCAGGCTGATTCGCAATTTGACCCCAAGCATACGTCGGTTCGAGCTGCTGGAGATCCGAGAGGTGACTGGGCTTGGAGACCGCTGTTGACGAGCGGCAACCGCTCAGTGCAGCAAGCGTGGTTGCCAACACCAGGGATTTGTTGATCCATCCGTAAGTTTTTGAAGTCTGTTTATGACAATTCATTCACACGTCCGCCTTCTTCCGTGGAGTCGAACCAGTGCAGTGCTTTGCGATCGATAGTGGTTGCCAATTCAGAGCCACGAACCGCTGATTCCATCACCTGCAATCGCTTGGGATTTGCAGAACGGATAATCACCTGTTGGCCGGCCATTGTCGCGACCAGGTGTGTTTCGTGTCCATGCGGTTCAACGAGGACAACCTTGGGATTGCAGTCGACGTTTCCTTGTGATTCCCGCCCATCGCGAGCCAGAACCTTCAAGGATTCCGGACGCAGCCCCAACGTATAATTTCCCGATGTTTTCGGAGTCGGTGCATCCGAGAAATCAAATTGCTGGTTGTTGACTGAGAACGTCTTTTTGCCATTCGAAATTTCGAGGTGACCCTTGAAGAAGTTCATGCTTGGGTTGCCGATGAACGACGCAACGAATGTGTTGACAGGGTTGTTGTAAAGCTCCAGGGGAGAGCCCAACTGTTGAACGCGACCTTTGTTCAAGACGGCAATTCTGTCGGCAAGGGTCATGGCCTCAACCTGGTCGTGAGTCACATAGACGACAGTCGCACCCACCGTTTGATGCAAAGCCGCAAGTTCAATTCGGGTTTGGCTTCTGAGCTGAGCGTCGAGATTCGACAATGGTTCGTCGAACAGGAAAAGTGCAGGCTTGCGGACAATTGCCCGGCCAATGGCCACGCGCTGCCGTTGACCGCCTGAAAGTTGGCTCGGCTTTCGTTCGAGTAGATGATCAATATTGAGCATCTTGCTTGCTGTTTGGATGCGTTCGTCGATTTCCTGCTGAGGTCGCTTTTTGATGCGCAAACCAAAGCTGAGGTTTTCCCGCACTGTCATGTGCGGATAAAGAGCATAATCTTGAAACACCATCGCAATATCGCGTTCCGCGGGAGCGAGTTCGTTGACAACTCTTTCTCCAATCTGGATGTCGCCCGATGTGATATCTTCAAGGCCCGCAATCATGCGCAAAAGTGTTGATTTGCCACATCCCGAAGGTCCCACCAGCACCAGAAATTCTCCGTGTGCCGCTTCAATATTCACATTCTTAAGGACTTCAACCTTGTTTTCGTAAACCTTGTTGAGATCCTTTATGACCAGCTTGGCCATGTTGACTCCAAAAATGAATCGTTTGAGAAGGATTGTGTGCCCAAAATTGGTACTTGACTGGTCGCTTTTTCGCAAGTCATGGCGCCTGCCTCAAGCTCGACTTCAATGCTCCAAGAGCATTGATGGAGCCGCATTTGGAGAAAGGCGTTGCCAGCTTGTTTTTTTCCGCTCCTGTGCAGAGTGCAGCCAGCGTTGCCTGGTTTTGTTGTTCAGACGACCATTCGGGGTGAGTTTGCCTCAGTGTACCCAGAACCAGACTGGCAACCGACGCTGCGATTGGTGAAGCCATGCTCGTTCCGGACTTTTCACCAAAACGCCCTTCTGGAAGTGTGCTGAATATGTTTAATCCAGGAGCAAATGCAAAAACAGATCGTTCACCCCAGTTGCTGAATCGGGCCTTTGTCTGGGAGGGTGTCCCTGCTCCTATCGGAAAAATACCCGGGAATTTTTTGGGCACCTGGGGATAAATGTCTGAATTGAGAGCATCGTTGCCTGCCGAAGAAAAAACGATCACGTTCGCACGCGATGCTGCCGCGAATGCATCTCTCAGGATTTGAGTTTCTGGCCCTCCACCCCAAGAGCAGTTCATGATGTCGGTTCCGGATTGAAGCGCAGCCGAAATTGCACGGGCGAGATCGATGCTGTTGCTTTTGCCTTGAGAATCGAGAGCTCTGTAGATTTTCAATCGGGTGTTGAAGGCTCCACCCAAAAGAACTTGTCTTGACCAGCTGTTGTTGACGAGACCTGCAACATGGGTTCCGTGTCCAAAATCGTCCTCGATGGCACCGCTTTCCTTCACGAAATCATAACCATGGACATCGTCCACAAGCCCGTTTTCATCATCGTCAATTCCATTGTCAGGAACTTCCCTCTCATTCACGGCAAAGACTCCGCGCAGGCCAGGGTGTTTGAGATCGACACCACTGTCGACAATCGAAACTCGAACGTCGAGTGGAGACACGCCTGATGCCTGAAGTTCGGCAATCGCCTTGGGCAATTGTAGCGCATCAACCCACCAGGGTCTTTTGGGGGTGTCTTCTTTCATTTGGGTTGCAGGGATCCATTCGTTGGCCAGGCTGATGGCATCAAATTCAACTTGGGGTTCGAGTGCGGCCCAGTGGTTGGGAAGTTTTTTGGGAACAGGCCCTTCCACCACAATGACGTCACCTGTCGCTTGAACGAAATTGGAAAAGGGTGAATAGCTGAACAGCGGTCGAGGTTTTGTCTGATTCGGATTGGCAAAGACCTCAAGTTCATCAACCCGACCCTTGAGCCAAACTGCGAATCTGGATTTTTTGGAAAGCCTGTATTCACTTTCAAACTTCAAATTTGTTTTTGAATGGTCGAGCTTCTCAAATTCCGGGGGAAGTGTGGCGATGTCGGCATCGGTGTCGCCGACGATCATGTATTTGTTCTGCTTCCGGTTCAACGCAGTACCGGGACTTGTGGACTCAGAAAAAACGAGTGGGGTTTTGATTCGGATAAATTTCGAATCCTTGCCAACGTAGGTTCCCCAGATGCCAGCAACAATCCATGACCCATCGGGCGAAAGGGATGCGCCGCAGCCGCCTGTTTCCGAGCACGGACTGATGTTGATGTTGGTTTTGTCGGTCCACGTCTGACTGCCGGAAACGACCCGTCTCTCGGCAATAGAAACCTGGGCCTGTCCTGCCCGGAGGACAACATTTCCGCGAGTGGCGAAGGTGTCATGTGGATCAATTTCGCTCCAGGGTGAACGGAGCAGTTCGATTTGTGCGTTGTTGTCGTGGTCCGGACGCAATGTGGCATTCTGACCATTGATGTTGAGTGCCAGGAATTGACCACCGACTGCCAGAAAGTGTGACCATGCGCCGGTCGCGCCAGGCAGTTTGAATCTTGAAACAATCTGGTTCGACGAGTCTGCGTTGGCAAATATCAACCCGACTCCAGTCTTCAAATTCAATGCAGCCCAGGAACCGCCTGTTGAGTCGACGGCACAGCGCAAGTCACGTGCAGATGCGAGATTGAGTTCGCCAGAAAGATCGCGAGTTTCGAACTTGAATTTGCCTGCCGAATCAATACTGGCCAAAATGGTTTCGGTTTGCGAACAGACTCTGGCCAGTGTGGGCAAAGTGCTGTCGGGGAGTCTTTCAATCAGGCCTCCCGAGACTATCGCAGGTTCATTTGGAAAAGATCTTTTGAATAACCGTGCTGCCGAGAATTGATTCCGGTAAACAACGATTTTATTGTCTCCTGAAACGAAAAAATCTCCGGCGCTGTTGGCATCTGCAAGGGCTCTGGAACCAGGATTTGCATATCCATTGGCTGCAATGGCAGTCGCGTTCGTGAAGACGCTGGCAAGGCTGAGAATCCATACAGGATTCCAAATCCGAAACGGCAGTTTCATCTGCACAGATCCTCGTGGGAAGTGTTCGATTCAAGGGGTCGAAATAAATTCGAACGATCTTGGCGCGACGATTCCGTTGTGAGGACTGGTCGATCGACCAGCACTTAACCAAAACAGTCCATCTGTCGAAAATTGGAAATTGTAATCCAGTTTTTTCCATGCGCGCTGACGCAACATTTCGCCCGGGACAATCCAGCGGAAGCGATAATTTTGACCACTACGACCCACATATGTCAGCCACTGGTTCTTTTGCTCGTTTCCGTCCAACGACCAGTGCACCTGCGCTTGAATCGCTTCAGGTGTCGTTTCCAATGATGTTGTCAAGCCAGGAACCAAGACTTCAGCCTCGACAACACGGCAGTTTTTCAGGTCGGTGTCGGTCAATGCCACATCATCTGCCAAAGCGACTGGCGCCGCAGGTGAAGCGCATTGGCCTGCATTCTGCAACATCCGCCATTGGCCGGCCCAGGCGGGCGAGGGGGCAACATCGGGATTGAAATGAAATTCGTAATTTCGTCCATAGTTGCTGTCCCATGCTCCTTCGCAATTCCTGCCTCGGGTTCTGAACCAAACGTGGGCATCGGTTGAGCCTTCCGGAATTTCAAAGCGTGCAGGGGTCCCGGTAATTTTCCCGTTTTGCATCGAGCTCAAGGTCGAAATGAATTCTTCGCCATTTGGCAAGAAGCGTATCAATGCCTCTGTTTGCCAGGCGGGCAACCCATTGTTGCTGCTGGCTTGGCATTGCGGCAGTCGCGAGAGATCATACTCGATCAGAAGAGACTGTCCGGGGCGAGGATGGCCACGTTGCTCGATTTCCCAATTTCCAAGAAATCTCAGGGTGCTCGAACCTTTTCCGGCAACCGGGCAAACCGCAGGATCGCTGTTCATTGTCCAATCGAATTCACCTGTCAGCATCACGCTGTCCGAGTCGCCCAAGCTCGTGTTGTGGTCGAAAATGCGGCGACCATCGGTGGTTTGAAGATAAGGAATAACAAACAGTTTGCTGTTTGGGTTTGGTCGCGTGGCACCCAAATCTGCGACGGGGAGGGTCGACTGCGAGAGTCGAAAGGAAAATCGCTGCATGCCCTGGGGAGCGCCGGGAATGGTCATTCCTGGGGCTGAGTGCCACAGAGGGTCGTTTGAAGCACGGTACAGCAAAAAGACGTTGGTCCCTTTTGCAAGCGGCGGCAGGGCTGCATCGACCGTACTCTCGAAGGTAAACCACGACGCACCCGTGCCGTCGATATCGATGACAGGCGTGCCTGTCGTTGCTTCCCGTTTGAGCACCGTGTTGCGCAGGACAACCTGGCAGGAGTGGTCGGCGCTGTCGCTGTCGAGCGATTTGAACGTGTCCGTTCGGATGTCTGCCTGTGCCGCTGACGTGGGCCAGATGAGGGCAAATGCTGCGATGAGCAAGCCTGCTGTCGCTTTATCCATACAATGGACCTCCTCGAGGCAAAAACATTTGTTTGCCGGCTAGCTAGCATAGATTATCCTTGCCGGCAAAAAGCCGGGTCCTTGCTCCCTCCCCTCTGCGCATGAGAGAAGCATTCCCGTCTGGAAAATCTGGTCTGCAAGGAGAACGTGATGATTTTAGGGTCACATTTGGAAGCTATGATTGAAAACCACGAGGCTCGTCAGGGGTGGAAGTCCGGAGGTTCCGGATCAGGCAGCCAGACATCGTCGGCAAGAAATTTTCCCGCACTCAAGTCCGCCAAGCAATATTATGAGCCACATCGTTACTGTCGTCAGATTCACTTGACGTTGGCGGGTCGACTCAATTTTGAAGAGGATCAGTTTGAGGCCTATGCGTTTGTCGTCGTCAAGGTGATGTCCGAAGGAGCGACTCAAGCCACTTTCGATGCACGTGAAATGGCAATCCATGACGTGCAGTTCGCGAGAGTGCCCTCATTCGATATCAACAACCCATACGCTATTGAAAGCCTGTCCTTCAAAGAGGTCGGGTTCGCTTATGATGACTCTGTGCTGACCCTGAAGTTTGATGAGGCACTTCGCCAGGGACAACTTGTTGTTGCCAAGATTCATTACACAATCACGAAACCGAATGCTGGTTTGTATTTTGTGCACAAGAAAAAGAATTCGGACGCAGCCTATGACTGCATCTGGACACAAGGACAAGACACGGATTCGCCGTTCTGGTTCCCATGTCAGGACGATCCGCGCATGAAAATCACGGTTCTCCAGAGGATGAGTTTCCCGGCTGCCTGGAAAGGACTTGGCAATGGGCAATGTCTGAGCGACTCGGTCGAGGGGAATTGGCGGACACAGGAATGGATTCTCCGTCATCCTCATGCTCCCTATCTTGTGGCCTTTGCCTGCGGCGAATTTCATGAACACAAGGTGATTTGGCGCGGACGAGACGTGAATGTTCTGGTTCCGCAAAAATTTCACGATACTGCAGTTGTGCTGGCACAAGACACTGCAAAGATGATGGAATTTTACTCCAATTACTGGGGCTACGAATATCCCTGGAGCAAATATGGGCAGGCTTTTGTCGCCGACTTTCTTTACGGCGGAATGGAAAACACAACAGCAACATTCAATACGGACAATGTGATTGGCCCTCAGGAATTCATGATTGGCAGCGAGTCGCGCAATTTTTTGGTGATGCATGAGCTTGCACATCAATGGTTTGGCGACACGGTCACCTGTGAGACCTGGTCTGAAGGCTGGTTGAACGAAGGGTTTGCAACTCACTCAGAGGTTCTCTGGGAAGAGCATTGCAATGGCAAATCGGCAGGAATCTTTTACCTTCAGGAGCATTTTCAGGAAGGTTATCTTGAGGAGTCCAAAACCTACCAGCGGCCAATTGTTTTCAATCAGTTTGAATTTGTGTCCGAGATTTTCGATGCGCACCTCTATGACAAGGGAGCATTGGTGTTGAATCACCTGCGTGACACGATTGGCGAAGATGCTTTCAGGCGTGCGATTGGGCATTATCTGACCAAGCATCAATTCTCTCCGGTTTCCACCCAGGACCTCATTCGTGCCATTGAGGAATCCACGGGATTCAATGCACGAAAGTTCTTCGATACTTTTGTTTTCAAGGCTGGGCATATCGAGTTGGAGGCCGAGATTCGCAAGCTGGACTCCGTTCCGAACGGGCTCGAGGTTTCACTCAGTCAGAAGCAAGGTCAGAAGGATGATCGTGAACTTTGCGAGTTCCAAACCAAAGTGTTTATCCAGTACGAAGATGGTTCAGGTGAAGAAAGATTGCTGCAGGTTTCCAAAGCCGACGAGAAAATCATTCTCGCAGCCAAGCAGCCTGTGGCGTTCGCAATCGTTGATCCCAATTGTTCGATTGTTGGCTCTGTGAAGCAAAAGATCTCCCAGGAGTGGGCAAAAGCAGTGCTTTCCACGAGCAAATGTTCGGGCCCCTTGAGTTATTTCAAGTTCGTTGCGGCGCGCTCTTTGGTGGATGGTTTTGTTTCCCAGGAAGTCAAGGATCTTGTTCTGGGTTGGTTGAAGGGTGAGCAGCTTTGGCGTGCCCGGGCGAATGCCTACAGGATGATCTCCGATACAAATGCAGACCTCGCAGCAGAAATTCTCACTTCCTCAGTGGAACGGCATGCGCTTGCTCGGGCGTCATGGATTCTTTCAGTCAGCAAGAGTGCACTGCGCGAAAAGAATGAATGGTTGGCGCAACTCAAGGAAATTGCATCCCAACCGAGTGAACCCTTGAATGTTCGTGATTCGGCGCTCACAGGTATTGTCGATTTGCTGAGAAGAACACCGGCGCTGCGTTCAAATGAGCATCGACAGGCGTTGACTTCCTGGGCTTGGACCTTGGCCCGTGGCACAACTCATCTTGGAATTGTTGAAGCTGCAGCCCTTCGATTGATTGGTGAATTGGTGCAGCCTTCTGATGTGGGTCAATTGCAGGAGATGGTTGAGCAGCATTTGCTGCCTTTCAGGGTTCGCAATGCAGCCTTGAAGGCTGTGGCGACGTCCTCCGCTCGTTTTCCTGAGCTTCGCAGTGAAACTCGTCCTCTTCTCCAACAATATGCCGACCGGAGACATCCGGTCCGTTTGATTGCTGCTTTGCCGGATGCCTGGATTGAATCCCAGGATGGAGCATTGGGAAGTGCGTTTGAATCCTTTATTCACCGGAAGAATTATGGATTGCTGTCAATGTTGATTCCACGGGCGAGGCGCAGTCAGGACAGATTCTTGAAGAAGCTTTCTCCTTCTTCTTTCAATGAAAAATTGTCCGAGCTTTCGGAGCTCAAGGAAAAAACCTTGAAGCTGGAAAAGGAACTCGAGTTGCTCAAGGAACTTGTAAAGAAAGCCCCGGCAAATTCCTGAAGTGAATATTTGCTTGGGAAAGTTGTGGACGACCCATTTCAAAACGCCTGAAGGAGTGGTGTTTTGGATTTCGTTTTGTTTGTTTCTTTTGCGTATCCTGAATTAAATATAATAATAAAAACAATTATTTAAAAAAAAATTAAAGTTACGGTTTCCATCTCCGAAAAGTAACTCAGTGGAGAGTTGAAGGTTACTGATTGGAAGGAGACTGCAAATGAAAGTAGAAACTGGCCTGCTGTTTTCTGTTTCGAATGATGTTTTGCGAGTGGTTGTTGGCTTGGTTTTGTTTGTGGTCGCGGCCTCGTTTATTGAGGATTCACGCACTCTGGAAGGATTGATCTCTGGTCCTCGTCTTCCGTTTGTATCATTTGTCTTGTCTCATCTTGTGATCGCTGCGCATTTGGCAGGTGGAGTGATGTTGGTTTTTGGTTTTCTGACGCGAATTGCTGCTGCGCTCCAGATTCCCATTTTGCTCGGCGCGTTTGGTTTTTTTGTTTTTGGTGATTTTCCTGCGGATCAGTATTTGGTTTTGAATTTGTCTCCGATTGTTTTGTTGTCGTTGATTAATATCTTCGTCTCGGGGCCGGGTTGGTTTTCTGTTGATCGGTTGATTGGCATGGAAACGGTTGATCTTGGATCTGGTGAAGACTCGGACGTGCAAAACGGTACGGGCGCAGATTTGGTGGATGCCAGGAAGCTGGCTTTGCGTGAGCGCATTGGTGAGGTTCCGGTTGTTTGAGTTTGAGTCTTTGAGCATTCGGTTTGGGCTTGAGGCTTTCTACGAATCCTGGGTTCGTGAAGCACTCTTGGTGCAATCTCCCCCCCCCTGAAAAAGCACTTGAGGGTCAGGTTCTGAATCGAAG
>JBMSQQ010000012.1:0-49257 GCA_049423385.1 Silvanigrellaceae bacterium
TGTTGCCAAGCGTAGACTCGAGTTCAGCTATTAAATTGAATTGGCTTAAGCACCCCAAGTCTCTTAGATTTGAACAACGGTCCCAGCAGCAACCGCGAAGAGGCCCTACGTTCGAGAGTCACCATTGTTGTGCCAAGAGTTGTCGTTCCCGATTTACAAATGACACGGTTCATAAATTTTTCACTCGAATTTAGAAAGAGCTGACTCACGAAGCGCTCAGTCTTTTCAACAATTCAACAGTTTTCTTTGATACTAAAGCCCCCGTGGCGTACTGATGCAAGATGCTACCAATGTGTGTTTGGTATGGAATACCTAATTCTTCAGCTTCTGTTTTAATGGCGGCTAAAATGTTTGCCTCAAGCCGCAAGCTTATTGGAATTTTGGCTGCATCCGGCGAAGCTTTAACCTTACCAGGTCGCTCCTTAAGTTTTTTTAAGTTGTACTCTTTTTTCATGATAGGTATTTGCCTCCTTCTTAGTGGCCTTTCGTGCAGAAATGATTCGAATCATTTCCCCTTCGGAACGTTCACAGAAAACGACGAGCAACAATTTTGGAGTGAGTGAATGTCCTATGCGGATATATCTATCTTCGAAATCGCTGCTGTCAGGGTCAAAAAATTCACGAGATGCAACATCAGTCCAAATGGTCTGTGCCTCTTCAAACCAGATGCCGTGTTTTCGGAAATTCGTTC
Organism: Silvanigrellaceae bacterium; assembly: GCA_049423385.1. Classification (GTDB taxonomy): domain Bacteria; phylum Bdellovibrionota_B; class Oligoflexia; order Silvanigrellales; family Silvanigrellaceae; genus RFOM01. Next base: position 692 of record JBMSQQ010000012.1, read on the forward strand.
GATTTTTGTTTTCGTCCCACTCAAATCTCATAATTGATTAGTATTCTATTGTATATACAATGTCAATTTTGATTTTTCTTCTATCAAAATTGAACGCAATTGAACGCAAATCGATTTTAGACAACAAAAAGCCCAAGCTCTTCTTGAGCTTGGGCTTTGCTTGGCGGAGAGAGGGGGATTCGAACCCCCGGTACCTTGCGGTACGCCTGATTTCGAATCAGGGACGTTCAGCCACTCCGACACCTCTCCGCGGCTTTACCCGGCTTGGTAGCATAACGGGCCTCGGCTTGCCAAGGCCCCGGTTGGTGAACTGTTCGACGTCCGCTCAACCCTCAGTTCCGGCAGACCAAAAACCATCTAAAATCAGCGTTTCTTGGCCACCAGCTGTACCACCGCGCTGAGGCCCTGGTGGCCTTGGCCTTCGTGGATGTCCCGCTCGCATTCGCGCCCAATGACGACCTCGAGCCCTGCCAGTTCGGACTTCAGGTCACTCAACTGCATGAGCATGTCGAGCGACTTCGGGCCGCCGGTACCGTGATTGAGCTGGTCGGGAGTATAGGCTTCGAGAATGAGTCTTCCGCCCGGTTTGAGGGCGCGCACAACCGCTGCATGAACGTGTTTGCGCAGTGCCGACGGAAGGTGGCACCAGATCGAAACCACAACATCCCATTCTTCCAACCCGAGGTCGAACTCCGCCAGGTCGGCGTGCACGGTGTGGACGCTGACGTTTCTTTCGGCTGCCAGTATTTTTGTTTTTTCGAGTCCGGCGGCAGATCCGTCGACAGCAACAACCTCGGCCTGGCCAACAGCTCCAGCAATAAACACAGCATTGCGGCCTTCGCCTTCGGCCAGGCACAGCACTCGTTCGCTCGGATTCACAAGTGAAATCTGCTCGCGGAGAAAGTCATTGGGTTCTTTGCCGTAAAAATATTCGCGACCCGAATAGCGCTCATCCCACATGAAGTCCTCCTTGTTTGCATCCCTCGGCGCGCTGCTGCTTTAGCGAGCGCGCTTGCATTCGAGCCACTTGTACGGCTCGAGCGTCTTGTCTCCGACCTTGACGTCCATCTGAACATAAATCGAATTTCCGTCCAGTCCGGCAGGAACCGAAGCCTTGACGGTGGAAATGGAGTCGCGGCCGGTGAAGATGAAGTGACTCCAGGTCACGCTGGTCTTGGTCAGTTGCATTTTGCCCTGAACGACGTCGGGGTTTGCAACAGGAGAGTATTTGTAGGTGAGCGTTGCCTCGTTGGCTTCTTCCCGGATGTCGATTTCAAATCGGGTGTCTTCGGACGCGTCTTCAAAAACACAAAGAAATCGCTGCCCAGCCTGTGCATAAGCTGTGGAAAACAGGCATGCGGCAAGTGTGCCGGTAGTAAGGATGTTGTTGTTGGACTTGAGTTTCATGTGTGTGCCCTCCTGAAAAAAACTGGCAGGCCTGCTTTACCGATGTGGAAAAAACTCCGCAATCGAAAAGATATTCATATCCCTCCTCAGTTTTTTGATGACCAGCATCCGGCTGGCTGGCCGAAAAATCTTGCAGTCGTCAATTTGATGTAATACAAAATCCAATATATTCAGTATCTTGTTATTTATATTCAATTAAATAATTAAATACTTGATTAAATGTTCCGATAGGTCTATTGTCAGGGAACAAGACCGGAGGTGTTAAATGACTTGTCTCAAGATGAACTGCCAGGAATTCATGGCTCGTTACAGGGCTGCCAAGCCTGGCAGCACAGTGATGCTGGATGTTCGCAATAACGACGAAGTGGCTCAAGGCATGTTGCCCGATGCGGTGCACATTCCTTTGGGCGAACTGGGAAGCCGGCAAGCCGAGCTCGACAAATCGAAAGAAATCTACCTCTACTGCCGCAGCGGCAACCGCACTCAAATGGCGCTTGAGATTCTGAAGGATGCTGGATTTCCAAACGTCATTTGCTCCATCCAGGGCGGCTACGATCTACTGAAAACATTGTGAGGAGAGCACCATGAGCCGAATCATTTTTGAACAGTTTGTTGATTCAGAAACATCCACCTACACATTTCTGATTGCCGACCCCAAATCCCGCGATGCTGCATTGGTTGACTCTGTTCGCGAAAATGTCGACGTCTACAAAAAACGCATCGATGAATTGGGTTTGAATTTGAAGTACCTGCTCGAAACCCACGTGCATGCCGACCACGTGACGGGTAATGGATTGTTGCAGGATGCTTTTCCAAATGCACAGGTGGGATTGAGCGCAAAGGCGAACGTGAAATTTCCGCACATCGCGTTGGATGACAACAGTGTCTTGATGGTTGGAGACATCGAGATTAAGACCTTTTTTACGCCTGGCCACACCAGTGAGAGCATTACCTTTCTTGTGGACGGCAATCGATTGCTCACGGGTGACACCATGTTTATCGGTTCGTGTGGACGCACCGACTTTCAGGCTGGCGACTCGAAGCTGATGTACAAGAGCCTGAAGAGACTCGCTTCGCTTCCAGCAGAAACTCTCGTTTATCCGGGGCACGACTACAACAAGCGGTGGGTCTCCTCGATTGCTGAACAGTTGGCGACCAACAAGTTGCTTACAATGTCCGAAGCTGAATTCATTGCCGAGCTCGACAGCTGGAAATTGCCGCCACCGCGCAAAATCAAGGAATCTGTGCCTGCAAATCTGTTGAACGGACGCAATCCCGCAGAAACGCGTTCAGCGGCTGCAGAGGCACAGGCATGATCATCACTCCAATGTTCATTGTTGGCATTCTGATGAGCCTGCTGATTGGCATTTCTCTCGGCCTGCTGGGTGGGGGTGGAAGCATTCTTACCGTTCCAATACTCCATTATGTCTTTGGCTTGAATGCGAGCGAATCAACGGCATTGTCGTTGTTTGTTGTCGGCCTGACCGCTGCTGCCGGTGCGGTTGCATATGCAAAGCGCGGCGAGATTGCGTGGAAGGAAGGTATCATTTTCTCCATCCCGAGTTTTTTTGCAGTCTATGCGACACGGAGATTCGCACTGCCGGCAATTCCCGCGAGCATGAACGTCCTGAATTTTACATTGGCCAAAGATACGCTCATTCTGTTGATTTTTGCGGTGGTCATGTTGCTTGCTGCAGGTGCAATGCTCAGACCTTCGAAGGCAAAGCCTGTTGAGAATGTTGAACTCACATTGGCTCGTGTTGTCATGATTATTCTTGAAGGAATTGTTGTCGGCGGGGTGACTGGTTTTGTAGGCGCAGGTGGTGGATTTCTCATCGTACCTGCTCTCGTTATTCTTGTTGGACTCGACATGAAGAGAGCCGTTGGTACTTCGTTGGTGGTGATTGCCTCCAAGTCTTTGATTGGCTTTGCGGGTGATTTGTCCGCCGGTACGGTTATCAACATGCCGGTGCTTGTAACAGTTACTTCGGCTTCACTTGTCGGTATGGTCGTTGGGACGCTGTTGGTGGCCAAGGTTTCGAGCGCGAGGCTGAAACCGGCCTTTGGATGGTTTGTTTTGGTCATGGGAACGTTTATTTTGCTCAAGGAGACTGTTTTAAAATGATGATGGCACTTTATGGTGGCTTGGTGATTGGCTTGGCCGCCGCACTGTTGATGCTTTTGAATGGCAGAATCATGGGAATCAGCGGCATTGCCGGCACGTTTGTGAATATGCTTTTCAATGCAAAGGCGCGCACTGCGCAAGCTGGAGAGTTCGCCTGGCGCAGCATGTTCATATTGGGAATGTTGGTTGGCGGAGTCGCTCTCGCCAAATTCACAAGCACATTCACAGATGCCTCAATGGTCACCACAAATCCTGTCATGTTGATAGTCGCTGGTTTGCTCGTTGGCGTCGGCACCCGCCTGGGGTGGGGCTGCACCAGTGGCCATGGTATTTGCGGCATTGCCCGATTCTCGGGACGAAGCGTAATCGCCACAATGATCTTCATCGCGGCCGGCATGTTGGCCGTGGCTGTGGTCAATGCAATTCTCAAATCGGCAGGGGTGGGTTGAGTATGTCTGTTGTCACCATGCGTTCGATTGCAGCGCTTGTTTCGGGTGCCTTGTTTGCGGTTGGGCTTGGAATTGCAGGAATGTTGAATCCTGCCAACGTTCGCGGCTTTTTGGATATTTTGGGTGAGTGGAAGCCTGCATTGATGTTTGTCATGGTGGGTGCGATTGCCGTTTATGCGGCCGCCAACCAAATTTCATTGCGGATGAAAAAGCCAATGTTCGACACGGACTGGGGAAATCTTCCTCGCCCAGGTTTTGATTTTCCAAATCAGGCGAAACTGGGTGCGGTGTTGTTTGGAGTGGGTTGGGGGCTTGCAGGATTTTGTCCTGGGCCTGCGATTGTTTCGCTCGTGAGTCTCAATCCAACCGTGTTTATTTTCACGGCTGCCATGTTGTTGGGATTCTACGGATTTGCACTTTATGAAAAAATGAACCACTCACGAAAGAGTTGAGTGGTTCACTTTTCTTGCGGCTTGGGAATGCGCGCACAGCGCATGCTGTCGGGAAACGCTTTGGGGTGCCCGGCTTTGTCGGATCCTGCAAGACGCGTATAGGTCACACCACTTGTGGCAGGCAACGACCAATAAACCACACGCTTTTCGTCTGCCAATGCCTGGGTCCGGTCGTCGCGCACGCAGGCGTCACTGATGTTTTCGCAAAGCCTCTTTTCAACACCATTCCACTTTGCGCAATTCTTTGCTGCTTCTTCCGACGCAGGTAATTTCTTGAAAATCTCATCCACCGAGGCCAAGGCTTCTGTCATTGCGGCCTTGGGCGAGAGTGTCTTGCCAGGCACTTTGGCGAGTGCTGCGGATTTGCCGTCGATTTGCAGCGCACCATAGTTGTCGATGTACACGAAAGCAGAAGTGAGTTCCCGCCAGCCAGGAATTTGGATTTTGATGCCATCCAGTCGGCCATACGAATACCAGGATTCGGGTGAATCGCTGTCGATCCCTTCGGAGGCATGCATGCGTTCCATTTCTTCGCTGTCGAGAAATGTGATCCACACTTCGCTCTCGGCCCCTGCATTGTAAGCAAAACCCGCCGGAAAACTGCCGTTCACCGGTACAAAATGTGCTGCGTGCACCACCTCGAAGTTTTTCATGCTGCCTTTGAGAACCGGAATGATTGCCCAGCCACGGGCAAACTTCTCGCTCATGAATTTGCGTTTCAGTGCACTCACGGCGGCATTGGAGCCATACGCGACAACGGGTGTGCGCTTGCCCAGCGCAGCGGGCTTCAATTCCGGCTTGGCCTTGGCAAGATTGTTCAAGAGGGTGTCGACCTGAATCGATTTTCCATCGACCCGCAGTGTGCCGTCGACGAGCGGGTCGCGGCCATGAGATTCGTACAAGTAAGGCGTGCCATTGACGAACAGGTACGAGCCCGATTCACGTTCATACGGATAACTGAGGCCCAATGCGATGGTGTCGGCAAGTGCCTTTTCTTCGCTGGTGTTGTTGCTCGCTTTCAACTGGCTTTTGCTGCCCAAGAGCTGGCAGCCAGACATGCCCAATGCGGCAATGGAAACAATCAGTGTCTTCATGTGTTCACGCTCCACCGGTTATCTTCAGTTCCAGCCGGAACAGGGAAACAATGCCTTGAGAACTTCGGGCTTGCCCATGTGAAACGGGTTGGCCACGGTGCGCATGGAAAGTGCCAGATAGTCGTCTGGTTTGAGTTTGCGTTCGGTACGCATGTTTTTGAAGTCCTTGAAGGCCTCGTCGGCCAAATTCTGGAAATCGAAAAACACGTCCCACAAGGCCGTGCCATTGCGGAATTCCGTTTTGCTCCAATCGAGCGTCTTGACGCTTCGCTTGCTGAGCATACGGTTTGCGCGTGCGAGATCTGCCTCTGCGGCATCCAACGCTTTGCGTGCCTTCATCGCAGCATCTGTGCCTGCACTCGAGGCAAGAATCTTTTTATTGTCATCGATTTCTTTTTTGAGGTTGGGCATGTTTTCGACGATGCCCTGCAGGCCAATATAGATGGTGAGGTCCTTGACCTTCATGTCGGCGCATTTGCTGCCTTGTTCGCCGCAGGCAAGCCATATTTCGAAGAAATCCATGACGTGTACATTCACACTGTGGGCCGACTTGTGCGCCATGCTCCCACCGGGTGCAAAGGCGATATCGAGGAATGGCGATTCTTTCTCCACCAGGTGTCCATAGAACGGAACGGCCGTGAGGAATGCATCCGGCAGTGGCTCGGGAGTTCTGCCGTATTTGTAAACCACGAAGTCTTTGAGTAGCGAGTTGAGAGCTTCTGATCTTGGATTTTTGCCATCCTTAGACAATGCGCAGGAGGCTTGTCCTGTTCCTTTTTCGCCTTCCACCATTTGTTCAACGAGTTGTTCGATCACAACACGCCGCTTGATTTTGCCGATGCCTTTGTTGCGTTGTGAATCCAGGAGTGTGGCAAAGGCAGTTTGAAATTCTGTCGGAATATTGTCAGGCAATTTCGTGAGCGGCTGATCTTCCAGCGCCAAGGCCGGCGGCAGCGACATCGCTTTTGCTTCAGCTGCTGCAACCGATGCGTTTATTTTTTCCCAGTCGAATTTGAAGCCTGGTTTGATTTTTTTTTCAATTCCGGAAAAAAATGAGTTGATGTCTGCATTGTAGGAGACATCGGAGCTGTTGATCTGCGATTTGTTGAACTGGCGCTGTTGGCAGGCGATCAGACCAAAGCCCGAAGCCAAGAGCACAGCCAAGGCCTGGATTGAACTTCCTTTCATTCATTCCTCCAATTCCCGCGATGTTTCTCGCAGGCACCATGCGTTGATTCCCTGCTCGCGCAAATATTCAGCGGTTCGCGAGGCCGTGACGCACCATGCTCCGCGACAAAAAACGTAGACTGGTTTCTTTTTCGAAGTGGCTTTTAATACCTTTTCAAGATCGGCATCGTTTTCGACCGGAATTTTGAGTGCTTTTTGCACGGGCGTTGCAGCTTGTTCCATTGGGGTTCGTACGTCGATGAGATCAGCTTTTTGCTTTGCAACATCGTCGAGGATTTGTTGAAGAGGCAGCGTGGAACGCAATTCCGGAGCGACCAGGGAATCCTCGGCCTTGGCAACCTCGGTTGAAATCTCGCGCGCGAGCTCCTGGAGTGCGACAACCACTTTTTGAACCGCCGGAGACGCCAACGAATAAATCCTCTGCACGCCGCGCTTTTCTGCTTCCACCAGCCGTGCATTTTTCAGCTTTGCAAGATGCTGCGAGACATTGGCCATCGACTGACCCGTGACTTCGGCAAGTTCTTCCACAGTGCGAGGAGCCTGCACGAGGGTTGTCAGGATGACGAGTCTGACCGGAGTTGACATCATCAAGGCAACATCCGCCAAACAAGAATTGAGGAGCTGCCTTGTCTCCTCAATCTTGTGTTTTTTTCGATTTGCCTTGGCAGGCTCGCGCGCCACTCGTCAGTCCCCTACGGCTTTCTTGTAGTCGTCGTGTTTGTCGAGGCCGAATTTCTCACATTTCATGATGAGACCTGCACGACTTATACCAAGAATCTTCGCCGCACGCGACTTGTTCCAGTTTTCACGGATGAGGCAATCGTAAATCATCTTGCGCTCGAGCTCCTCGATGGAGTCCTTGAGCTTGCCGTCGACGCGCAGGCCGGGGAATTTTTCTTCCTTCTTGACTCGCACCCGATCCGAAAGCAGGTCGCCCGAAATTTCGGTGTCGGAGCCTGCAAGAACACACAGGCGTTCGACTTCGTTTTGCAGCTCGCGTACATTGCCGGGCCAATCGTGCATTTCGAGTTTTTCCAGGCATTCACTTGACATTTTTTTGCGGGCAGCGTTGGTTGCGCCAGCGTAGTCTTCGAGGAACTTGCTCACCAGCAGAGGAATATCTTCCTTGCGTTCGCGCAGTGGTGGAACTTTCACCGGAATCACATTCAGTCGGTAGTACAAGTCTTCTCGGAACGTGCCGTCTTTGACCATCTGCTCGAGATTTTTGTTGGTTGCGGCAAGAATACGGACGTCGACCTTCTTTTGCTCGGTGCCGCCCACAGGAATAAAAGTTCCTTCCTGCAGAACGCGCAGCAGCTTGACCTGCATGGCAGGCGATGTGTCACCGATTTCGTCGAGGAAAAGTGTGCCACGGTCGGAGAGTTCGAAGAGACCTTTTTTGTCTTTGATGGCGCTCGTGAACGCACCCTTCACATGGCCAAAGAGTTCCGACTCAAGCAGGTTGTCATTGAGTGCTCCGCAGTTTTGCACCACGAAGTTTTGCTTTTTGCGCTTGGAATTGAAGTGGATTGCTCGCGCAATTCCTTCCTTTCCTGTTCCGTTTTCACCGGTGACGAGGATCGTTGCATCGGATTCGCAGACCTTGGTGAGCAGCTTGAAGAGCTTTACCATGGGCGCAGAACGGCCCACCATTTTGCCGAAGTCCCACTTCTCGGAAAGTTCTTGGGCCAGTGCTTCGAGACGTTCACCGGATTCGGAAAGTGTTTTTCTCAGCGTGAGAACTTCTTCAATCACAACGTCAACAAGTTCGGTAAGATACTCGATTTCTTTCTTGCTCAGCACAGGAAGGGAATCGATATAGGCTTCGAGCGACGTCGCGTCGCCGGGGAACTTGTTTTGAAGATAAGTTCTGAGTTGTTTCTTTTGCGCATCAGCAGTTTCCTGCATCAGGAATCCGTCGGCGAACAGGCAACCCATGTATTTGCCTTCAATGCGCAGCGGCAAAGTAAGGGTACTGAATCCTGCATGGCATGAACCTGCCCTCGCTCCGGAAGATTCGCTGTTGGCATGGGTGGTATTGCGCGCCGTACCCATGCAATCTTTGAAGCCTTCGTTGTTTTGCGTGATGAAGGCGCACACCCGGTTGGCAGGATTGAAAAATTTGCCCTGTGGGACGCCCCGCAAGAAGCCGCGAGCATCAGTAAAGTTCAGTTGGACTTTCCACCAGTTGCCTACAATTTGGCGAAGTCTTCTGACCACATGCAGGCGTTCAAATTCTTCGTAATTCATGACGTTTGCAACTTCGGCCATGCCGATCCTCCCGGTTTGTGGACTGACTAATTTTTCGGCAGTCTGTCGGGAAACTTGAGAGGAGTGTCTGTTGGGCAGACATGTGTGGGCAAATTTTCGGCAATTTTTTAGACAGCTGCCCAAAAGATTGCACTTGACCCGGGAAACGGGCCGAGGTGATACTACGAATGCCTCAGGTGAGCTTGGTTAATATGCCGGTGAACCTACAACGTAAGACACGGGAGCCAAAACGCCCTCGGTGTGCATGCCCTCCGACTTTGTGCGATTGAGGGAAGCCTGAAGAGGTCGAAAGCGGCACCCACTTTAAAAAAGTGGGTTTCTCTGTGCTCTTTTTCCTCTCACCTGGGGTTTCTTTTTTCAGGCGGCTGTCTGCTGCACTTCAATCAAGTCAATATCCAAATTCCAGATTCAGAACGAGACCGTGAAGCCAGCACTGAGTGCGTTGGATTTGTGATTGTAGTTGAGTTCCGACTTGTTCGAGTCATCAATTTTGAAGCTGTAGGTCGTGATTTTTTCCTGCGCACCTTCGTCGATGCGCACCGACATTGCGTGTTTGTTCCAGGGTACCTTGTATCCCCAGACAAGCGAGGATGACGATGCATGGCCGATGTTCGGTATTTCGGCGAAGAACAAGTCCTGCGATTCCGTCGCCCGCAATGCAACCTGGTTGCGACCCTCAACAATGCGGCGCTCTGCGCGCATGTTGACTTTCGTGAATGGCAAGTCCGACAAACCTGCCTGTCGAGCCATGTAGCGCATGGACGATAAAACTTCGCCCTTTTGTGGTGCCGGATTGGCGAGCGCAGTTGCTGGAATCAGGGATTCCTCGTCGGACTTTGCGGTTGAAGATCCGGGTTCGAATGTTTCCTTGAGTGTTCTGCGTGATTTTGAGGGGCGTTGAATAAACCACATACCCTCTTTCTTGACACTGCCGTCTGGCAATTGGCCGAGGCTTGCAAGCAAAGGGCGATTCTTGTTGCGCTTGCCTGCCGGGGTTGTGTCGATCACTTCCACCACATAACGCGGGCGCGGCGCTTCGGATTTGGCAGCGCTGGAATTGCCTCCTGGAAGAAGCTTGCCAATGCCAAAATCGAATGAAATGCGGCCCTGAAGAATGTCGGCAAGGGTTTTGTTCTTTTGCGCAAGGTCATTGATGGAACGTTGCAGCAAACGCTCACGCGCGCCGGCGCTGATGTTCGTCCATTGGATGCGACCTCCCAGAGGCGAAACAGCAACACCTTGGGACTCGGGATTCGACTGAAATCGTTCGTCGAAGTTGATGGCCTGACGGCTGCGGAAATCTTCGATGCAGCCAGCGGCAAAGTTGCTGTAGTTCTTTTCAAAGAATGAAGGAATCCGGCTCGAAGTCTCACAAGAACCGAAGCCACCGGCACCGTAAAGGCTGTTGAGGTCGTCGCGCGTGAAGGCACGTCCAAGGACGTCTGTGATGGTCGGACCTCGCGCTGCGCCAGGCACTTGAGGTGGTGGCGTCATGAACAGCGATGAGCTCTGAAGTGGGACACCGGAATCGGGCTTTTCCTGCGGGATTGAGGCCGTGGTTTCGGCACGGCGCACGGTCGTGTTTTCGTTTTTGGGTACGAGGGGTGCGGAATACGCGTGGGGGGCGGCAGCAATGGCAAAGACGCCAGTACACACCGTCAGCGCAAGTTCCGAATTGTAGAAAGTCTTGACAGTCATCGACTCTCTTCCTCCTCGAGTCCGCTTCAGCAAGAAGCAGGCCACTGCCCGCGAGATCCGACGCACGGCTGGCAACAGACAGGGAATCAACCCAATTCGCGTTTTTGTGGAAAATGACTGCTTGGTCAAGAGAAAACTTTGTGAATAAACTTGGCAAATTTTTAGACAGTGATTAATTCTTGTCAGGTTTATGAACAACTTTTTTACGGTGGTTGGCGAATGGGTCTTTACGAAAAACATGTTTTTGTTTGCGAAAATCAACGACCCGAGGGCGATCCTCGTGGCTGTTGTCATTCCAAGGGTGCCCCTGAATTGACGACGGCATTGAAGAAGCTGGTTGCCGATGCAGGCCTTGGCAAAAAAGTGCGGATCAACAAGGCAGGCTGCCTTGGACTATGTGCCATGGGAACAGCAGTTGTGATTTATCCTGAAGGAACATGGCAAACAAAGGTGAATGCGGAAGACGCTCCGTCGATTTTTGCAAACCACATTGCGGATTCAAAATGATGAAAAGTGAGCTTCCCCTTGAGGCAGGCTGTTTGCGCTTGCCTCGTGCATTGAGACATAGCTCGCTGCATGATCGCTACTGCCAACTCACCATGCCGGCCGGTGCGCTCGATGCACTCATGAATCCTGCCTTGAAAATTCATGCTCAGCGTCTCCACCAGGATGAATCGCCATTGCGCTTTGGTTTTGCCCTTTTCGCCGGAGATCACGCAGTTGCGCGCGAACATGGTGTGAGTGCCTATCCGCCGGAGGTGACTCCGCAGATGGTTGCAAACATAGTGGCGGGAGGTGCGGCAATCAGCCAACTGGCCCGCTTGCGGAAAGCACCGCTTTCGGTCTGCGATGTTGGAGTTGCTGACGGATTTGATTCCCTGCTTTCTGTCAGGCCCGCGGACAATATCATTTATCGCAGGGAAAACCTGCACAACCAATTCCCGCAGGAAGGTTATGATCGCGGCGCGCGCGACATTACCCGTATGAGTGCCTTGTCTGAGGATGCACATGCACACTGTTGGAAGGCAGGTGCGCGCAGCGTTGATGAGTTGCTGGACAAGCATCGTTGCGATGCCATTGCGCTCGGTGAAATGGGAATTGGCAACACGACAGCAGCATCAGCGGTTGCCATGGTGGTCATGGGTCTGCCGGTGGAGAAGTGCGTCGGTCTCGGAACAGGAGTTGATTCTGCGGGCCTTGAACGAAAGCAGAAGGTTGTCGCAGCAGCGGTGTCGAGGGCCAGCGAAGAAATGCGTCACCTTGTGCGTGATTCCTTGCCTTGGGCACATGCAGTTCTTCAGCAAGTGGGAGGTGCCGAATTGAGCGCTCTGGCAGGTGCCGCCTGGCGCGCAGCCGAGCGCGGCGTTGTCGTTCTGCTTGATGGAGTGATCGTCACTGCTGCGGTTGCTCCTTTTGCGATGGCGGAAAAGAATTTTGCCGAGTGGTTGATTGCAAGCCATGAAAGTGCGGAAACGGTGCACAGTGCGCTTTTGGAAAAGCTGGAGTTGCGTCCACTGTTGAATCTTGGCTTGCGATTGGGTGAAGGCAGTGGCGCTGCATTTGCAGCCGGAATTCTGCAGGATGCCGATGTGCTTTTGCGGAAAATGGCAACTTTTGAATCTGCTGGCGTCAGTTCAAGCTGATGAATTGAGGATATTGAGTATTGCGCTCATCCGCAGTGGTTTGGAAAAGATGTGCTCGATACCGGCATTTTTTGCGGCGCCCACTTCAGGGGAATCCTGAGCGTAACCCGTGATGGCAATGAATTTGGCCTTGCTGTTTTTGCGCAACACCAATTGATAGACGTCATGACCCTTGAGGCTGTTGGGCAAACTCAGATCACAAAGAATTGCGCGATAGTTTTCTTTCTGGATGAATTCAACAGCCTCTTCGCCGCTCGCCGCAACATCGACTTCGAATCCGGACTTTGAAAATTTCATGGCCAACAGTGTTCGAAGTTCAACTTCATCATCAATCACGAGTATGCGTGGCTGTTCTGCCTCGGATGCTGACGTCATGGGTAAATCCGTGTGCCCAGTGTCCAATTGATCGGCTGATGTCGGGAAATTCTGGTTTGAATGTCACGTACGCTGTCGAGGGCCAGTTTTGAACTGATTTGGTATTGGTACATGTGCGCTGCCGATACGCCCGCTGCGATTCCCGAGTGCCATTCGATGGGGTGCAGTCGGGTTGCAGCGTTCGCATGGAACGATTGAGCCATGGTTTTTCCTGCAACGAGAAGATTGTCCATCGCCTTGTTTGTGAGGGCTCGGAACGGAATAAAGAACGGCAACGTCTCGCTGCGGTTCATGTATGCCGGAAGTTTGCAGGTCGTGAGGCCATGAAAGTCCGCAACATACGAACCGATTCCAACGCGATCCGAAAATTGTTCTCCCGTGATGTCCTTGGAGCTCGTTGCCGCCAGGTCCTGAAACTTGAGCACGAAGTCATTGAGTCCAATGCTTCGACGTGTGTCCCGAAGATACGGCATCTTGCTGAGTCCAGTGCCTGTCCCGAAGACATTCCAGGCACGTGCGAGTCGATTTTGAATTTCTGAGGGAGCTTTGGATTTGAAGTAGTAATACCAGCCGATGGAGTGCCGTTCGGCTTCACGAAGCGTGTTGATGTTCACGCCTCCAACCCAGTCTGCTTTTTGAGAAAGTGTCGTTGCTTTGTCGAGAAATAGGTATCCGTAGGGATAATCGTTGCCGGGATTCCAGTTCTGCATGGAAATATCGCCTGCTTGTGCTCCTGTTCCAGGGGCACCCCGCAGTCGTCGATACGTCCAAATTTCTTGCCAGCTGAATAGCCTGGATGTGGTTTTGAAATTGTAGAATTCTGGATGTGGAACAGGAAAGGGATTTGGCCCCTCCGAGACTGGCTCGCTGTTGAGAACAGCTGCGAGTGGATAAACGGTTGCCTGACCACAAGTGTCATTGTTGTTCAAGCTGCCATCGGCGTCTTCTGTACCTTGCAACCAGGGTGAACCTGAAAGAACCAGAACATCGCCAAACTCGCTGGCGTCAATCACGATCGGCATCAACTTCTCGCCGGGACCCTTGAAGTTCAATACGGTCTTTGTGAAGTTTTTGCTGTTGGCTGTGGAATACCAGTCGGCAATATCTTCGGAAAAATAACGCTCGTAGCCGGTGCCGCCGACGGGAGTGCGTTGGATCGCCTTGAGGGAAACAATTCGACGATCCTTGGTTTCGACGGATTTGACGACAGTATTGAGATAAACCTTGAGGAAAGACTCGGCCTCAATCGTCGGATTGATGTTTTTTTCCACGAATGGCTTTGGTTCGTAACATTTGTCTGAAACCCAGCACGCACCAGGATTGCCGTCGAGGGATTTCATCCATTTGAAAAACGTTGACTCGAGATTCTCTTCACGTTGGCTTTCGCGGCCCAGCGGAAGTCCGTTCGAGGTGATGTGCGAGAAGTCGATGGCGCTCACGCCCGAGGAGGTCATTTGCCCGCCGGGCCAATCGGTGGGCTCGAGCAGGCATGTCAGTCTTTGCTCACGAGCAGAAGCCAATGCTGCAGCCAATGCTGCTGTTGATCCGCCGGCGATAATCACTTCACAATTTGGGTCGGCCAAATTGAATGATGAAAGGGTCGACTTGACCTGTTCCGAATCTCCCCCGGGAGCGGCATTGAAATCCCTTGACTTGCAGCTCACCAATGGAGACGCAGCCACTCCGCTGATAATGGCAAGTGCAGTTTTTCGACGTATGATTTGTTGCATTGTCGGGACCCTTTGCATGATGATTCTTCTCTGCACCCAATTCTAATGGAAACGTCGGCAATCGGCAGTCGTTCTGGGTGTCATGGAGAGATGTCAATGATTTGGCGAAATGGTGGAGAGACTCTTAAGGGCTCGGTTTGGATAGACGGAAAGACTGTTCCGATTGAATCGGCGACAATTCCAGTCACCGATAGAGGCTTGCTGTTTGGGCACGCCATCTTTGAAACCATGCTGGCCGTGGGTGGTGATCTGGTTCTCTGGGAAGAACATCACGCTCGACTCTGTGCGGGTGCCCTGCGTGCACGTTTGGGCTGCCCGAGCGAAGCCGATTTACGGAATGCATTGCAGGAATGCATGAGCCACTTCAAGAACTCTTGCGCGCATGCTTTTTCGAAACGGTATTCCGTTCGCCTGATTCTGACCGGTGGAGATGGGCTTTCGCTTCAACCCAGGCGCGACGACCTGGGTCTTCTCGCGCCTGCCCGGATCATTGTCATTTGTCGACCTTCCACTGGGCCCTCCGAAGAGACGCGTAAAAAAGGCTATGCTTTGAAAGTCTGTGCCGACGCTCGCTCAAAAGAGTTGGTTGACATCAAGAGTTGTTCTTATTTGTGGAATTTGATGTGCCTGGATGACGCGGTGATCGAGGGATTCGATGACGCGCTGCTTGTCAATCCGAATGGCGACATCTCCGAATCCACCACGGCAAGTTTCATCTGGATGACCAAAGACGACAAAGTCTTGTGCTCGGCTCCACAAGAAAACAACGTCCTGCCGGGAACAACCTTGTTGTGCCTGCAAAATGCACTTGCAGCTTTGGGTCATGAAATTCGTTGGCAAGCATTGAAAGTTGGCCATTACGAAAACGTGCTTGCATGCGCATTGGTGTCTTCTGTTCGTGGGCTTGTGCCTGTTGGCCGGATTGATGATTTCACTTTCGATGTCGAGGCTGCGCGTGAAACCTTTGATCTGTGGAACGAGGCGCTGAAAAATGAGCAGCTCAGGAGCTGTGAATCTCTACTGAAGTGATTTTGTCGCCAGACGACAAAATGCGACCCGCTTGCTCGGCACTGTCGAGCAACGTCAATTCACGGTTTTGCCAATCGTAAACCCTCACGACGAATCTGTAGCCGAAAATGGCCCTTTTCTTGACCATCACTTCGCGTGGCGTGCCATCCATAGAGGGGAGTTTGAGGATGTGTCTGCTGTCGTCCATGCTGTGGAGGATTTCGTCGAGCGGCAATCGCCAGGTTTGTTTTATGATTCGTGCGGCAGTCTCGGAAGCTTCGGGAGAGATGTGAAAGGATTCCCAGACTTTGAATGAAAGCCCCGATTTGACCTTGTCCCAACGGGTTTCGCGCTCAATATCGGCGACGTTGATGCGCTGTGTTGTCTTGTTGTTTTCATCCTTGATCACTTGATAGCACTGGCCAAGCCATTTGCCGGCATAAAGATTGAATTTCGCTCTCAAACGCTCCTTCATCCACTCTTTGAGACGATCTTTCAGCACGTAGACAATCACGTTGCCGGCAGCAAAGATCGTCAATGCAACAACCCCACTTCCCTGCAGAGTGGATGCCTCGATTCCCTGATACCGGATCCACATGTAGGTTCCAAAAAAAGCGAAGGCAGCAGAAACCGCAGCAGCACTTCCGCCAATCCAGAAGTCAACTTTTTTCTCGTTTGGAATGAGATCAGTTTTGAGATCCCAATAGTTGTAATGGAGCCTTTTGAGTTCACGCAGTCTTTCAAAATAATCCGCGGCCATTTGGGGGTCGGCCGCGATGTCCGTGAGTGACGACAATTTACACATCAATCTCCACTCGCTGACAATCCGCGCCCATTCCGACAACCAATGTTGCTCCGCCGAAACCCTATTGACGTTGATTTTTGTCGTGGCCATTGCGGCATCGAGGTCTGCCTTGGAGCCAATGCTTCCGGAACGCAGCACGGCAAAATGGCTCTCATACGCTTCGTAGGCGTCTTTGAACAAGCTTTGCAATTCACCGACCGTCTGCGTTGAAAGCATCAGCACAAATTCGGCAAGGTCGGCGAGCGGGAGTGTGAAATCATCGCGAGTGTGTGATTTTTCGTTTTTGATTGCATTTTGCTGGAGCGCCTGGTGTTCCTTGGCACACAGGGTGTCCCAGGAGTGGTGCGCCAGAATGATTCTGTATGCCGACCTCAAGCTGCTGAGCAATTCACGCTTGGCAGCAAAATAATCGTCCCACGAGGGACCTTTGTCGACTTCGCTGGCCAGCATGATTTTTTTGATTTGCGAACGGCAGCGTTTCAGATCAGACTGGTAGATAATTCCAAGGCGCGGTAAAAAGGCTTCGCTCCAATAATCCTTTGCCTTGTGCATAAAGAACTTTCGAGCCCGTGGCACGATTTCGGTCTCGAGGCTTTCTTCATCGTGTGAATCCTTGCCGAGAACACCCAACAGCCAAAGTGTGTCACGATGAAAAATCAGAGATTGAAACCGCACAGATGATGCGCTGTCTGCAAAACTCAATCGGGTGGTCGAGAGATTTGCTTCTGAAAGTGCATCGCGGGCAGCACCGGGCACCTTGTCGCCCGGAAAGAGCAACTCGAATTCGCTTTCGATGCGTTGTCCCGAACTGAGAGGAAAATGGTAGGACCACTCGATGGAGTAGTTTCCATGGGGTTCCACGTGTGGGTTGATGCGGACTTTTTGAAAAGTGGACGAACTCGCAGGTGTTGTGTTCATATCAGTGTGATCTTCCAGATGCACAAAGGAACACATGCGTGAGAGTTATTGCCGGCAAATACAAGCGTCGTCTCCTCAAGACTCTCTCGGGTACAGACGTCACGCGTCCGACCTCGGATCGGGCCAAAGAAAGTCTCTTTAACATGTTATCACCCGAGATTGACGGTGCAATCGTGTGGGACTTGTTTGCCGGGAGTGGAGCACTTGGCATCGAATCGCTGAGCCGTGGTGCATCACATGTCACCTTTGTTGAACAATCACCCGAGGCCCTGAAAGTTATTCAGGAAAATTTGAAAATTTTAAATATTTCCTCCGGGAATTATACGCTTGTTGCCGCCGGGGTGGAGGAGTTCCTGACCAGGAAGACCACCGAGAATCGAGCGGGCGGGGAAAAATCTGCCGGCCAGGTGTCCATTGTGTTGGCGGATCCTCCCTATCAATCCTCTTGGTATGATGGAGCATTGAACGTGTTGGCGCGTTCCGGCTGCTGTGCAGAGGATTGTCTTGTAGTCCTGGAGATGAAATCAGGACGGGAGATTCCTTTGCCGGAAGGCAACTTTTGGACTTTGGAAGATGAACGAAAGTATGGAATCGCCCAAATTCAGTTTTGGCGATTTTCCAAGATGGAGGTCTGATTTATGGCGCGAATTGAAAAGCAAATGCGCATCAAGGGCGTCTTGTTTTCGGCCATATTTGCTGGACTTGTTGCCTGCGCAACCACCAATCCGCAACAGGAAACAACCCGCTTCGTGATAGACGGGAATGCTGCAGCGCTGCGTGGCGATTATTCGTCGGCATCCAATCAATACGAATCGGCATTGCGGGTTGCACCTTCCAACATGTCGGCGAAAAGAAACCTGGGTATCGTTCTTGTGAAGATGGGCGATTACAAAAGGGCAATCAAAACCTTGGCTGCCGTGCAGAGCGAATACAAGGATGATGTGGAAGTGTTTTACTTCATGGGCGAGGCCGCGCGGGGTTCTGGAGATTTCAAGGGGGCGCTTGGCCACTACAGTAAAGCGGCCAAGATAAATCCACAGGATCTGCGCGTGCAGAAAGCGATTTCCTGGTGTTTCTTCCGGGTCGGAGCGCTCGACAAAGCCCTCAACCTCGTTCAGAAACTTCAACGCAACAATCCCGACGACCTTCAAGTTAAACTGATTTTTGCAAGCGTTCTCAACAAGCAGAAGAAATACGAGGAAGTGCAGGCACTGCTTTCTTCGGTTGAGCGTGCCAATTTCAATGTTCTCAGCAAGGACAAAGTCAGTGCAGACACCGAACGGACGTTACTGATGAACGCGCTTGCTGAGTCTTACGCTGGTTCGGAAAATTGCATCAAGGCCGATGCCCTGTACAACGAGATCTTGAAATCAAGACCCTTCTTGGCTCCCGCCCTGATTGGTGCAGCGAAATGCGATCTCAAGAGCAAGCAGAAACCACGCGCAACGGCACGCCTGGAGCGCGCCATCAAGGCTGATCCTGATGCCGAGGAGGCCTATTTCATGCTTGGGCAGCTCTATGAAACGACGGACAAGAGCAAGGCCACTTATTTTTACAGACGCTTTTTGCTGCTCGCCAAAGACAACCCTCAATTCATCAGCGAAGCCCGGATCACCCGGTCCAACCTCGTGAACCTAGAGAAGTTCAGCTCCCGCTGAGTCGGGAGTCTGTTGGGAAAATGTCACCGAGCCAAAAAAGCTGCGATCACAGCGAGGGGTCCAGCAAAGGCTGCTAGCATTGAAAATGTCGATATTGACAGGTGTCAATTCCATTCAATCCACGAGATGGGAGTTGGAGAATGTTTTCTTCAATTTCGAGAGGAATGTTCAGGCGTCCTGCGCGCGATGCGCGTCAGGTCCTAACAAAAAACTATACGGAACAGGTGCGCTTGCCGGTTGAGGTGACAAGCATTCCTCGCTCTGAATACATGAGCGCTGCGCGCTCATTGGATGCAGAGGGTCTGCTCGACGAGCAGGAGGCCAGCGCTCCAAGACTTGCGACGAACAGATATTCCGGCAGCTATGGCAGTGAGAGCGGACAAGGCGAAGGTGGTTCTTCCAGCGAGTCTGTGCGCAATGCTCATTCGGGCCGTGTACCAAATGGCCCAAGGATTCTCTCCGTGGGTGGTGGCAAGGGTGGTATTGGCAAGAGTTTCTTGTCTGCCAACGTTGCAGTCTCGTTGACACGTCTGGGTTACAGGGTTGCTCTTGTGGACCTCGATTTCGGTGCTGCCAATCTGCACACCTGTCTTGGCGTTCCGAGTCCAAAGGTTGGTCTATTTGATTTCGTCAGTGGACGCATTGAAAATCTTGAGGACGTTGCTGTCTCTGGTGGAGTTCCTGGGCTCACTCTCTACGGCGGTGGTCAGGAATTCTGGCAACAAATCCGTCCGCAGGCTGCTCAGAAGATCCGCCTCATCAGTCGCCTGCAAAGATTGGACGTCGACTATGTGATTTTGGATCTGGGTGCCGGCACCCACGTCAACACGCTCGACTTCTTCATTTTCTCTCACGCAGGAATTGTGGTTGTTGTGCCAGAACCCACCTCCATTGAAAATGCCTACGTCTTCTTGAAGAGTGTGCTTTACAGGAAGCTGCAGAGCATCGTGAAGGCAATTCATCAGGAAGAAGTTGCAGAAAGACTCATGCAGAGTCTTGGTGATCCAAGATTTGCAACCCCGCCACTGGCGCAGTTGCAAAAGTTTGCTGCAGAGCAGCCCGAGATTGGTCAAAAGATTCTGAGTCTCATCCAAATGACCCACCTTGGTGTTGTCATGAATCAGGTGAGAACGAATGCCGACGCCGAAATTGGATCCTCCATCACGCAAATCAGCCAGAGATATTTTGGATTCGGTGCGGAATATCTGGGCTCGGCAATCTTCGATGATGTGGTTTGGAAATCTTTGCGCAACCGCAGGCCGGTTTGTGTTGATTTTCCTGATTCCAACGTTGCCCAGGGTCTCATGAATATCGCAAAAACAATGTCGACGCGTTTTGAACCTGTTGCTTCTCAACATGCAAACGTCAGTGGTATGGGCTGAAAGGGGTCGAAACAGTATGGGCGAGCGAGTGGTAAATACACCAGCCGACATCATTGGACTGACAGGCGAGTTGACGCTTGAGAATGTTCATCAGTGCTACCGGAAGACGCGCGACAGGCTTCTGCAGGGCGGCACAAAATCCGAGCTCGATGTTGAGGAATTGGACTGGGCCTATCGGGCTCTGTTGACTGAAATTGAACAATCAACTGTCAATGATTCCGAAGATTGCGTCGTCTCAGCGCTGTTGTTGCCACAGCTGACAGGTGAGTCGATCTTGAACCTTGAAGACGACGACAACGTCTTTTATTTGAAGAGAAATGGAGCCAGCCAGGGCAATATGCAGTCTGCACCGATGAGTGCCCTCGATTTGCCCGAACTCAAGGGTGCATTCACCGGCCAGAAGTCTGGCGCAACCGCGGGACATGGCCAACGCAATGTGACGCGCGATTATCGCAACACGTCTGAACCCCTGGATGCAGTCACTCCGGTGCGTTCCGGTGAACCCTCGGCTTACCAGCCGCCCCGTCGATTGAAGACGCTTGTGGGCGAAGGCGACAAGGATGTGGTTGATGTCTGTGCTCGAGCAGCCATGCAGTCGGATGCTGTTGGCATGATGAACAACATCATCGACTCGGCAGAGCAAATCACGGGAAGTCTGCTCAAAAAGCTTCGCGAGGAAATGGGCGTCGATGTGGAAGAAATGTCGGTGCGCACAAAGATTCCACGCAAGTACCTCATTGCGATTGAATCCGACCGCTACGAACAGCTGCCCGCCGCTGTTTACTTCAGGGGATTTTTGGTGTCATACCTGCGCTACTTGAATCTCAAGCGCGAGGACATCATTGATGCGATCACCGAAAATTATCGTTCACGCCTGCGCATTCAGTCCCGCACCCGCAAGCCATGATTTGCCGGAGCCTTTCTTGTGACTGATGTATCGGCCGAAAAAATCGAGGTCGAGTCGTTTGTCGTTGAATCGGACAACGTCGGGCTCAGATTGGACGTGTTCCTTTTCAAATTGGTCGATTTCATTCCCAGCCGGTCGTTCGCTCAGAAATTGATAGACTGTCATGCAGTCAAGGTGAATGGGAAGCCGAAACGTTCGTCCTGGTGCCTCCTCAAAGGCGAGGTTGTGCAGGTCGACGTCTCGATGTTGCGACCACCTCCCTCGGTTCCCTCGCCGCAAAAAATGAACCTGGATATCCTCTTTGAGGATGATGACATCCTTGTGGTGAACAAGCCCGCAGGACTTGTTGTTCATCCGGGAGCCGGAGTTCCCGACGGCACGCTTGTCAACGCCATACTCGCGCACACCGGTGCCACGCTTCCCAGCCTGGGTGATCCTCTCAGGGCAGGACTCGTTCACAGGCTCGACCGCGACACCAGCGGAGTGATGGTCGTTGCGAAGACTCAAACGGCTCTCACTGGACTCTCTCAACAGTTCGCCAGCCACAGTCAACTCCGCCGCTATCGGGCGTTGGTCTTTGGGGTTCCGCCGGCGAATATCCACAATGTTGAGACATGGCATGGCCGCGATCCTAAAAACCGCTTGCGATATTGCGTTCAGCCAGAAGGGCAGGGAAAGATCGCCCGTATGAACGTGCACGTGGATCAGTCTTTGGCGGGTGGACTGGCTTCTGCTGTTGTTTGCGAGCTTCACACGGGGCGCACGCATCAAATCAGGGTGCAACTTTCACATTTGGGGTTTGGATTGCTGGGCGACAGCCTCTACGGACAATCTGCGAATTCGAACTCCCAGGGCTCGACACCCTTGCAGCGGGAAAAAAGTCTTTGGCCCAGGGTGCGTGAGGCCGCCCAGCGTCAGATGTTGCATGCCGTTGAGCTCGGCATTGAGCACCCCGTCTCCAGGCAACCCATGCTTTTTCAAAAAGAACCGCCGAAGGATTTTGAATCATTGGAAAAAATGCTGGCCGGTTGGAAATGACGGAAAGTTTCCCTTTCCTCTAAGGTTTTCGCAATTTGAGTCGATAACCCGATGACGTGGTCAGCCCATCCCTCCGGAAACGCAGAGATTCAGGACTGACCGCACGTTTGGTCGCAAATCAGGAGCGATGCAGAGTCATGGTCGGAAATAAAAGTCGCAAGCAGTATTTTTCCTTGTTGATGGTGGCAGCACTCACCGCGACTTGTTGGGAATCGAACGCTGCGACGCCATCGACAACTCCAGCTGTGCAAATGTCGGCGAAAGCAGCCAAACCTCTTTCCAAGGCCCCTGCAGCACCGGTCTGGGTTCCGGCATTTCCTCCGCTGTTCAAGGCACCGGCGAACCCTGCGAGTGTCTACTTTTCGGATGCAGTTGGAACCGATTTTGAATCCGTGAATCTTGGCGCCCAGGCTGCAGCGACACGTGCTGTGCAGATCAAGCAAATCGAGGCTGAGTACAAGCTTCAACCACCAAAGTCTGCGCAGGCGCTCAACCTTGGTTTGAAGTTGGCAAAGCTCCTCGAGGAGCAGGCATTCTACGTTGAATATTTGCGGGCAACCGGCGGCACCGACGCCCGTTATCCCGACGTTGTTCATTTTGCGAAATCGGCCAGAAGTCTTTTGGTCAACACGATCGACAATTTGGCGAAGTCGTTCCCCAAGAATGATCGGGTGATGGCTCTGCGAACGCTGCAACTGATTTCCCGGCTCAAGATGGGCGATCCAACGGCACGCGAGGAGGCGCTCCGGTTTGTTGGTCAAAACAGAACGGCAGCTCAGCAGAGTGTTGCCTTGGTTGGAATTATTCTCGACCACGAGGCTGGGAAAACAACAAGTTCGTTTGGGAATTTGGAATTTGCTGCAAACAACTCTCAGGAGCCGTCGGGAAGGGCTGCGTTCCGATATCTCATGGCAGAAGCGGCAATGTCGCGCAAACAATTTGCACAGGCAACGTCTCTCTACCAGGAAGCCCTCAAGGACATGGGCAAGTTCAAGCGCAGTGATGGAAAGACGGGTCCGCTGCTCGGACGCATTTTGTTCAGATTGAACCAGGCGGCCCTGCTGAAGGATTCCCTGAATATCGACAACGATATCATTCAGTCGATGCAGGGGGTTGGTGCGATCGATTTCGCAAGATTTTATGCCGAAACCATCGCGCTCAACAACATTGCCAAACAACCAGGTCGCGCTGCCCAGATGTATGTGGATGTACAGGCGCTGGGAACTTATTCAAATTCTTTCAATGCCTATCTTGAAATTCGGGTACTTGATATACATTTGGCCGCAAGGGATCTGATTTCTTCGCAGTCGCAATGGCAGAGAGTGTTCAAGACTCCTGATCTGCTCAAGGCGCAAATTCCCGGAAGAATTTTTTACACTCAAAATCTTGCGCTAGCACAGGCCCAGTCCAAACTGGATGGTGAAAGCATTGCGCGCTTTGTCTCTCTCCATGATTTCTTTGTGCAAAATTCCACCGACTATGCCGGCCGTGAAGACTGGACCTTGAAGGTGATCGAGCTGCTGTGGCGCAGCAAGCGTGCCTCCGATGTCGCCGTTCGCGCGGATGCATTGGCAGGACAAACAAAAAATCGTGATGTTTTGTTGTCTGCACTGCGTTTTTCGCTGCGGGCAAGAGAGTCCATGCTTTCTATTGGTGCCGAGCCGAAATTCGTGCGCAATCGAAAGCTGTCTGGTGATGATCAAATCGCCCAGGCGTACGTCGTGACACTCGACAAAATGAAGACTGTGGTCACCGGTCCAGAGCTCGAACAATCTGTTTATCAGGCAGCCTACATCACTCATTTGATTGGTCAGGAGAATCCTGGCCGGCAAAGATTCGAGGAAGCGTTGACCAGGTATCCTGGAAAAGCGCATGCAGGAGACGCTGTCAGCTACCTTTTTGAATCTGCGGAGAGCAAGAAGGATTGGCTTTACGTGGAAAAGATTGCAAGAATCGCTATCAAGGGAAAGATCGTTCCCGGAAAACCGAGTCATCGAAATCTTCAGGTTATTCTTGAGAATGCGGTTTATTCGCATGCACAGCAGCTCGCCGCGCAAGGCCAATTCGAAGCGGCTGCAAATCGCTTTGTCGCATTTCAGAAAGAATTCCCCAAGCATCAGAACGCTGCCACGGCGCTGGATCTCGCTGGTCGCAATTTCCTGCAAGCTAAAAAGACGGACCTTGCTGTGACGCAGATGGAGTTGCTTTTGAAATCTTATCCGACGTCGGGTTACGTGAAGGAAACCACGTGGCAGGCTGCCGAGCTTTCTCGAGGAATTGCGCAGTTCCTTCGTGCTGCGAAGCATTACGAGGATTTTGCCCGCAAGTATCAGCAGGACGGAATCAAGCGCACAGCATGGCTGAAGTCTGCTGAAATGCACAAGTCTCTGGGACGTTTTGCAAATGCCGTGGCCCACTATGAGTATCATCTTGCTCAACTCACAAGTCCGGCTGAAAAATTGAAGATTGCAAAGGAAATTGCTGACACACACTTCAAGTTCGGACGACCTGCAGAGGCCATTGCTGCATACGAACGAATGATGAAGTTCACCAGTGCGCCGGATGATGAGATTTATTTGCGTTCGCAAATTCTGGTCATTCAGCTTCGTCAGGGAGTTGAGGCAGCCTCCAGAAAGACAGCAGCTCGTTTGTTGAGCCTGAAGCCAAGTTCGCAGGAAGGTTACAGACTGCAGGCAAAGGGCAAGTATAGCGTTGCATATCTTGATGCTCCCGCGATTCGCAGTCGAAGCATCCAGAACCAGAAGAACCTGCCTGTTGCGATCAAGACTGTTGTTGCCGATTACGACAAAACAAAAGCCCTGTTCCTGGCGTCCTGTGAAGTTCCAGGCTTGGAGTTTTGCTCCGCCGGATACTACGAAACGGCGCGAATGGCGGAAGAGATTGCCAAGAATCTTTTGGCCGTTGAGTTGCCGCCAACCTTGAATCCTGCAGACGTCGAAGGCATCCGTGCGATGATTTCGCAAAATTCGGAACGGCTGCAGCAGGAATCAAAGAGCTTTGCTGCCCAAGCTGAGCAGGCGTTGAGTACTGGTGCGCCCGATGCCGAAACCGCGGAGCGTATTCGCACGTATGCTCAGCAGGCCAGAGGGGAATCCAGCGACACGGCCCCCCTGCAATAGTGAAATGTTGAACCGCGACAAAGATTTTTGTTGATCTTTCGACGGGAAACCCTTACCTCTTTGGCCAGTGAGCCAAAGCGTGAGGTTTCCCGTCATGAAACAGTCTACTTTTCCTGTTGTTGCGGCCTTTATCCTGGTGACCCAGGGGGGCTGTGGATGGTTCTCCCATAAAAGCCCGAATGAACCGTTGACCCGCGATGTGAGCGGATTGGAATTGAATCCGGACTCCGGCAAGACTGAAATTCCCGATTTTCAACTTCCGGCTGTTCCTCCCGGGGCTCGGCGAATGGATATCACTCCAGACTCGCATATTCCGGTCGCATATTCCCGGTCGGGTCGAGCATTCATACCTGTGGAAGGTTTGTTGTCGGAGAGTGGCTACGCCAAGCTCCATGCCAACGCTGCACTGCTCAAGCTGAACTCAGCTGAAAAAACACAACAGAGTGAAAAGTTGCTGCGCAACATTGCCGCGAAGCTGTCTGAACGGGCAGCATTCCGCAGCACATTTTTTGCCCCAGAAATTGGTTATTTTTCGGGCTGGATTGCCGTTTCCGATTACCCAAGGCTTCGTGATGTTCAGGGGCTCGATACGGGTGTTTTCATGGCGCCGAGGGCACAGGCAAACGCCCGTCCACATGCCGCGCGACGCTCTTCAGCCCGCAATGAAGCTGCAACAAATCCCACGGGCGCGGGCGCGCATTTCAGCGGTATCGAGCGCATGGGTGTTGGCCAATTTTTGGGAATGGTCGAAAAAGACGTTGGGCAGAAGCCAACTGGTGAGCGTGTGAAGGTGGGTGTCACAGACACCGGCGTGACATTCGCGCATCCGGCATTTCGCAGTTCCAGGACATCCCGGCAGCGCATTTCGTACATGAAGGATTTTACAAACGAGGGTGCTGGGTTTGTTTCCGAACGAGCTTCCCTTGTTGTCCGCCGCACGGAGTCTGCGTCGTCAAAGGCCAAGGAAAATGGCTTGTCAGTGCAAGTTGACGCCGACCTGTTGATGCCTGATGCCTTGGCGGGTGGAGTCTTGCCTGTGGATGAAGATGGCAAAGCCAAACTCCCGTTCAAGTCGATCGTCAACGAAAATTTCCTTCTTCCGGAAACGTTGGTTGAAACCCTTGAATCGCCAAATCATGGCGTCCGGATGGGAGTCCTGAGCGAATCCGCATTTTCAAGTGATGATGAAAAAGTCGACATCAACGCGAACGGCAAAACAGATGACGAATTTTATTTCTTCGTTTTGCCGGCCGACGCCAAAGGTCACGAAAAGGTGTTGGTTGATTTTTCGGGTTCACGGGATTTCCGCAAAAGCAAGGCTGTGAAGGACTTCAATCTTTCCGGCAATACAATGGATGTCGTGAGCGAACGTATCGGATTGTCGCTGACCACAATCGAAATTCCGATTGAGTTGCCGGTCGATGAGTCGACCGTCCCTGCAGAGAAACTCACCCGCATTGCCATTGTTGGCTATGACCCTGGGAATCACGGAAGCCATGTGTCCGGAATCATCGGTGCCCAGAAGACAATCAGCAACGACAACAACGACACACAAGCCCGCGGAGTTGCGCCAGAGGTTGATTTGATGGTCAACCGCGTGTGCGCCAACAACAGCGGCTGCAATGCCACGCGCGCCATCATCGACCTCGCCCGCAATGGTGCGCGGATCGTCAACATGTCGTTGGGTGGCTTGTCTGCATTGAATGATGGCTACGGAGTGCAGGAGACTGTCATCAACCGTTTGACAGAACTCTATGACGTTCTGTTCGTTATTTCGGCCGGAAACTCCGGACCGGGTCGGCAAACTGTTGGAAGCCCCTCAACTGCAAGACTCGCATTGAGTGTTGCTGCAACGGCTTCACCTGCCATGATTGCCAAACAATACAACTGGCCTCAGCCCGCATCGGCAGGCACAAACGACAACGATGAAGATTTCGTGATGTTCTTCAGCTCGCGTGGACCAACATCCGCAGGTGGATTCAAGCCCAACATTGCTGCTCCTGGAACACAGCTGAGCACAATCCAGCTGAATTCGGCTGCCGGAAGTCGCAGTGGCTTGGATGTTTACTGGGGAACGTCGATGGCAGCTCCGGCGGCAACCGGTGCAATTGCACTGTTGTTGGATGCTGCTCACATCTACAATCAACGCAATCCAACGCGTCCACTGCCAACTGATGCACTGACTCTCCGTCGAGTCATCATGGATTCTGCGCGTCCTTTTCGGGCCAACTTCTTCAATCCCGCGACGGGGGCTTCCGGCAAGGGGGTCTACACCTGGATTGATCAAGGGTACGGAATGGTCTCATTGCCTCGTGCATGGGAGCTTTTGAAACAGAAAGCTGCCAGCGACATTCACTCGGGGGTTGTTCTCGCAGCTGGAGACACCACAGGTCGCGAAAAGAGCGTCACTCTCGATTACAAGATTCGTGTTTTGCGGGCGCTTGGAAACGGACTCAAATATGACGGCAGCCAGTCTTTCGATACCGGCTCCCTCGTGGGTTCCGCTCAGACGGAAAGAAAGTTTGGCCAGGGCATCTGGTTGACGGAAGAGGAAGTCGAAAATCTTGTTGAAGTGCATTTCAACCGCAGTTTGATGAGCAAGGATTTGGCACGCACACAGGTTGGTGACTTGTTGCGTCAGCTCAACACGAGTGCCGAAAATTTCACACTCGAGACGGTTTACTACGGATCCCGTTCGCAGTGGCTGAAGGTGGGAGTGCCACAGTCGGTTGCATGCGCCAGCGATGACGTTTCGGCAAGTTCTTCGCTGACGATTGTGGGTGCGGGAGCAATTGATTTGCCCGTCGATCCAGACAACAAGACAGGACTCAATCCATCGAGGGCAAGTTCATTGTACCTTTGCCTCAATAAAAAAATGATTCAGGAATTGCCGCCGGGTGATCATGGCGCAATCATCCGTGCCTACCGAACCGAAGGTGGCAAACGCGATGTTTTGGCAGCGTTCGAAATTCCGGTGTACTTGACCATTCCGCACCACGCCGCCGCAATGAATGCGAAATTCAATGTTTCGCAAGACGTTGGCAGCTTCATGGTGGACCGGCATTATTTGCGGGTTCCCAAGGGTGTGAGCGTGCTTCGTGTTTCTCTTGAAGTTCCAAAAGCCGATGCTGCAGACCAAGGCTCATCCTGTTCTGGCGTCAGCCTGATGGTTCTTGCGGGTGGCAATACACGCACTCCCGCAGATTTGGTTTCATCCGGAAGTGTTGCCCAAAGCTGCACGTCATTGGGTGCGCCGATCAACAACAGATTGTCCGTAAAATTCACCGAAATGAAGCCATTGCCCGGAATCTGGGACCTGCATGTGTTTGGTCGTTACCAGTTTCCGAAAAGCAATTATGCTTTGAATATCGACTACGCGACATTTGCAGACATTCCGCCCTTGAAGCTCAAACCCGAAACCCTTGGACAGGGTGAGTTTGATGTTGTGCTCAAGGAAAGCACCTTTGACGCTGCTCCCTATGCCGACAAAAGCAGTTTTACACTTGATGCGCTGGAGTCCAGGACACAACATGAAATTTCCAGGAATCAGGGCGTGATTGTCGTGCCAGCTGCAAATGGAAGACGTGCACGCACCTATGGAGCAGATGCCGGTGTTGTCTCCATCAGGACCACGTCTTCGATGGAGAACCTCGACATCGACATGGTGATTGATGAGTGCGACGACGAGCAGTTGGTTGTCTGCAAGGCTGTTGCCAGAAGTGGTTCTGCCACGGCCGACGAATTTGGCCAGTTCACTCCCCAATCCGGAAAATTTTATGCAGTGCGAATTGATCCTTACTCTGTGCCTGCTGAACTTGCCGGATTTGTCATGACCGAACGCATTTCAGCACGCGAGCCGGAAACGGGCTCCTTGCAGATATCATCGGTGGCATCCGCTGAGGGTGCGTTCAAGGTTGGCTATGCATTTCAAGGTCAGAACAGCGGATTGCTCACAAACCCACTGTTCCAATCAGGACCCTATGAAATTGTCGGCGAAATCAAGCTGAGCAATTTAGCCGGGATTGCCCTGACAAACGTTCCTGTGAGCGTTGGTCGTTGAGACTGGAATTTGCGTTGGGCTGTTGAGGATGTTCAATTGCGGACTCTCAATAGCCCAATTTTTTTCCAAATGGGTAAAAGCCTCGTGCAGCGCGCGATAGAATGAGGTCAGAATTGCACCTTCTTCGCGGCCGACAACGAATTCCAACAACTTGAAATATTCGTCGAGACAATCGCGCAGCTCCCAATTCTGTTCATCGTTTGGTGATGCTTTCAGAAGGCAGCGGTTTTGGCTCTCGAGGAATGAGCTGATCGAGCACCAACGCGAGAATTCGCTCTTGCCATGCCAGTCACGCAAGCGTTGCATAAGTTCGTTCTCAAGCTCGTCCGAAAATGAATTTTGCAGTGACTGCCCGGCAAACCATGCTGCAAACCAGGCTTTGTGCCCGGTGTGTGAATTCCAGATTTGGCCCACGTCGATGCGATAGGCCAATGGCTCGGCCAGCCTGCGTTCGATGGCCGCGTCGCCTATCCAGAGACGAGCTTCTGGATTTTTCTTGCCATTTGCGCTCAGCGGGG
Source organism: Silvanigrellaceae bacterium (assembly GCA_049423385.1). Taxonomy (GTDB): domain Bacteria; phylum Bdellovibrionota_B; class Oligoflexia; order Silvanigrellales; family Silvanigrellaceae; genus RFOM01. Next base: position 30,558 of record JBMSQQ010000012.1, read on the forward strand.
CCTGAGCGTTCAAGTCATCTCGCACCGAGATTGTTTTGAAGCCGGCAAGTGCGCAAAGTACGTTCAACATCCAAAGTGATTGTTCACTGGCACCGGAGCTGAGGAGGATAATTTCTCCATGTGCGTCGGCATGATTGAGCCCTGCGACAGGGTCGGGATGACGATGGGCCCAGAGTTCTTCAAGCTGTTTCCAGAATGCGGTGTGACTTTCGGAATGCAACACGGGCTCAATAAAAACGCTCATGACAGGGCCCGATGAAAATACTCCAAATTGGGAAGTGATCGGCGACTTGTTGGCTGCAATTCCGGCAATCAGCGAGGAACAATAGGCCTGGCAATTTTGGCTGCTCGAATTGAGTGCCCGTGGCGACGTGAACAATTCGACGTCCTGGCGATTCGCAAAAAAAGGCAACATGTTGAGGTAAGCAACCGCTGCAAGTTTGCCTGAAGTTGAAGTTTGCGAAATTGCGATTCCAGTTTCTTGGCCGACACCCGTCTGGGCAGGAGTTGTCATGATTCTAACTCTCCCTGTGCTTCCGACAACAAAGCCTTGGCCTGTGCAAGGCTTTCTTTTGTGAGTCTTTCGCCTGCGACCATGCTGGCGAGGGCCTGAACGCGTTCAGCTTCAGACGCCACTTTTATTTCTGCCACTGTTTTGCCTTTTTTGAGCGACTTGGCGGCAATAAAATGGCAATTTGCAAAACAGGCAACCTGTGCAAGGTGGGTGATGCAAAGTGCCTGTCGACGTGCACAGAACTCTGCCAGTTTGCGGCCAACCTTGGAGGCGATGCTGCCACTGATGCCGGTGTCGATTTCATCGAAAACGAAAACGCTCATGGCTCCGTCCGCAAAAAGCACACTCTTGATGGCCAACATGGTACGCGACAATTCGCCGCCGCTGGCAACCCTCTCGATGGGTTGAGGTGCTATTCCGGCATTCGCACTCATCAAGAACTGCGCTCGTTCCGCACCCGAGCGGCTCAGCGCAATGAAGGCTTCCAATTCGCTTGCCGACAGGCCTTCTGTAGCAGAAGGCGTCATGTTGCGCTGTGTGTTGCCTTGAACTCCGCTTTGCAATTCACAGACGAATTGGCTGCGTGGCATGCCCAATTCGGCGAGGGCTTTCTGGATGGCTGAGCTGATGGATGCAAGGCCGGCTCGCCGTCTTTGGCTGAGTTCAGAGGCACGCTGGAGTGAACTTCTGACTGCAATTCCAAAGTTTCTGTGGGCTTTGGAAAGTTCTTCCTGCAGGACATCCGACTGCGAAATTGTTTGCAGACACTGTTCGCGATGTTGACGCACGTCTTCGAGTGTTGGTCCAAATTTTTGCAGCAGTGCATTGTACGTTTCCGAGCGGGCGAATGCCTCCTGAAGCTCGTGTTCGTCGATGAGGAAGAGTTCTTCCGTTGAGTCGATCTGAATCATGAGATCTTCGATGTGCGCAGTGATTTCGTCGATTTTTTCGACCTTCAGGGGAAGGTTTTCTGCGCCTGCAAGTTTTCCGAGCCGTTCAATCGACTTGCGACACAAGCTGAGCAGTGACAAACAGCTTTGTTCAGAGTCGGCAACGGCGTTTCGCACATCGGTGGTCAGGCGTCCTGCCTGGGCTGCTTTTTGGCCGAGACCCACAATCCTTTGAATTTTGATCCATTCATCTTCGCGCAGGGCTGCCGCATCGATTTGGTCGAGTTCGAATTGGCAGAGGTCCTGTTCCCGCTTTCTGAGCGCAAGTTCTTTCTCAAGACGTTCGATGTCTGCGATTCGATTCCAGGCCTCTTGCCATTGCTGGGCGTATTCGTGGCGAAGGTCTGTTGTCTCGACAAATTCGTCCAGATACCAGGTATGGGTCTCGGGGTTGAGAAGTTTTTGATTCTCGAATTGGCTGCTGATGTCGATCAGCTCAGACGAGATTTCCTGCAATATTCGCGTGCTGATTTGTGTATCGTTGATATAGGCGCGATGTTTACCTGTACGGCTCAAGACCCTGCGGAGGGTGACCTCATCCGGTGAATCGGCGTCCTTGAGGCATCCGTTGTTTTCCATCAGATTCCACACGGAGGACTCGGGAGCGATTTTGAAGGTTCCCGACACCGAGGCGGATTCGGTTCCATCGCGGATGAGCGAGATCTCGGCCTTGCCACCGCGCAGCAGTGCCAGTCCATCGACAAGAAGTGATTTTCCGGCACCGGTTTCGCCGGTGATAATATTCAATCCATGAGTCAGGGAAACGCAAACATTCTCGGCAATCGCCAAGTTCTGGATGTGCAAACGAATCAGCATCTTGGACTCCTCAGGATTCCATCTGCTTAACATCAAAGCAGGCGGCTCGCCAAATTTTCACGGATGGACCGCTGGACGAAATTTGGCCAAAAAGTCCAATTGCGGGTAAGCTTGCGCAAATTCATTCAAAGCTCCATCCAGGGAGGTCTACAGCTATGGAATTGCTGAGTTCTGTTGTGAAAGGTGTTGGACATCATGTTCCGACCCGGGTGATGACCAACCTGGATCTGGCCAAGTTCATGGACACAAGTGACGACTGGATTGTTGAAAGAACAGGCATTCGCGAACGTCGGTTTGTGGAGCCTGGAACGACAACCTCAGACCTGGCTATTCCCGCAATCCGCTTGGCATGCCAAAGAGCAGGTGTGACTCCCCAGGATTGCGACATGATCATCGCTTCCACGTTGTCTCCCGATTACTTTTTTCCTGGGATCGGCACTGTTCTGCAGAACAAGCTCGAGATGAAAAATGTTCCGGCGATCGATCTGCGCGCGCAGTGCAGTGGCCTGGTTTACGGGCTTGCAACTGCCGATGCCTATATCCGTGCAGGAATGGCAAAGCGTATTTTGCTCGTGTGTTCCGAGGTTCAATCGCCGATTCTGGATATGTCGAATCGTGGCCGCGACATGGCTGTCTTGTTTGGTGATGGCGCTGGTGCGTTGGTGGTCGAGGCAACGACCCTTTCGGGCAGCGAGCGCCCTTCGATTCGCAACAACGTGCGGGGCATTATTGATTCTGCCATGGGCAGCGACGGCTCCGGCGCAACATTGTTGTATTTGAAGGCCCCGGGCTCAACCACGACCGGATTCATGACCCAGGAGTCGCTCGACTCGGGCGATATTCATCCCAAAATGGATGGGCGTGTTGTGTTCAAGAATGCAGTCACCCGCATGCTTGAAGTCGCCACCACAGTTCTTGCCCGCAACGGTGTGAGCCCCTCCGACATCGACCTCGTTCTTCCCCATCAGGCCAACCTCAGGATCAACGAGGCCGTGCGTGAAAAGCTCGGAATCCCCGAAGACAAGGTGTTCAACAATATCCAGAAGTATGGAAACACCACGGCTGCCACAATTCCAATCTGCATGTCCGAGGCTGTTGAGGCAGGCAAGTTGAAGGAAGGTCAACTGGTCTTGACCCTTGCGTTCGGTGCCGGATTCACGTGGGGCTGCAATCTGATCCGCTGGTGACAGCAGCCGTCTCGAATGGATATAAACGGTGTGCGGCCACGTTCTGGCCGCTTTTTCATGGGCGACAGGTCAGATTCAATTCCTTCCGGGGAGCCCGGGGATCCTTGGAATCAAAAATCACTTTGAGTCCGTCTTTTGCGACGATGTCCTTGATCCGCTGTTCTTCCATGACTTTCTTGCGGTAGGCAGGGTCGACAATCCAGCGGATGGGGGCTGCAGCCTGCTCGCCGAGATTGCGGAAGTTTTCGAAACGAACGGTGATGTTGAACATTCCAAAAGTGTGCGGAGGACCGTCTGATTGTCCATTGGTGTTGTTCCATTCACTTGATCTTCTCACCAAGCCGAAATCAAAGAAAACCTGTCTGTACCTGACAACAACTCCGGCCTTGAGGTCAACCACAAGTGGCACGCTCGTGGTGAAGTAATCCGCACTGCCGTCAATACGATAATTGTTGTGGACAAGCTTGGCATCGGCACCAAAATACAAATTGATGCTCCAGTTTTTGTGGCAAAGAATTCTTTTCAGCCGATTCTCGGGACTCATCATCGCAAGCTCTTCGGCGAGCGTGGGCGACATCTTGTTGCCGACGTACATGTCGATGAGCGTTCCGAGAAGACGATAATTGAAGACGATTCCAGCGTTGACGTAGTTTGTAAAGGATCCGGCATTTCCGCCGCCATTGATGATGACGTTGTACTCTGGGTTGGAGTCCCCGTAGAGGTCGCCTTCGCCCAATTTGAGATATTTCTGGAAATTAACGTTGAAGTAAAAACGGTCTGCAGCCTGGTAATCCCAATTGGTGATTCTCGAACCAATCATCCTGTGAAAACCATTCTGGAGCTGTTCAGCGTATGAGCCACGGCCGATGGTGCCAACTTGTGCTTCAATGCGCTGCATTGAACTGGCGCGTTGTTTCTCCTTGTCCATTTTGTAAGAGTTCACGGCTCCGCCGCAGAAGAGGATTCCCGCATTGGGAGGTTCATTCGGAAGTCTGGTGGGGCTTGTCTTGTTGGTATGTGTGTACATGCTTTGGCCACAGAGAAAGAAGAAGTCACTGTGGTCGAATCCAAGTTTTTTGAAAAACTTTTCGAACTCGGGATTGTTGAAGCTGATTTCAACCCGAAGCCCATTGGAGTAGTACACATCTGTTCCGGCAATAAAATCATTCTCCATCGAAATTTTGAGCCCGTCGATGACGGGTTGGCTGCGCAACAGTGTCTGAATCTCTTCATCCGGCACGGAATCAATCTTCAGCGAGTCGACGAGTGACTTTTCATTCTCGACCTTGAGCGCCCTGAAAATGGGAACAAGTTTATCGTCCTTGAAGATGAGGCGCAGTTCCCTGTCGTGCTCACTCAAGTTCTGGTCATAGAGAATCTCTATGATTTCCTCTACTTCGTCGTACATCTTTTTGTTTTCGAAATAATCAGGTCTGTCGAAGAAGCTGGCAGAGGCAATTGGGGTGGTGGCTGCGGACAACATGAAGAGCATGCAGAGTAGAATCTTTTGCAGCATGGTGCGGGATCCCTGAGTGTTGCGTGTGTTGTCCGGTGGCTACAACAAAGAAAGAACGCATGCAATTTTTTGGCGCAAATCTTCACAAAGAAGCAGAAATGCATCGGGAAAGAGAAGGGTGGAGAATGTGACTTGGTCAGGTCGTGAAACAAATTTTAAGACAGGAACAAAAAAACGGCAGGCAGCATCGGGAAGGGACGACTGCCTGCCGGGATTTCGTATCGATCGGAATCTATTTCTTTTTCATGAACTCTTGACGCAGGTGCATGCCGTCTTGCGAGAAGGTGCTCTCTTCCGCATTGACCTGCCCCCGGGTCATCACGTCGAACGACGTGAAAACAAAGAAGAGGATAAGGAACAGAATCGAAATAACGAAAATAAGGCTGTAGAAGCGGTCGTCGAACTTGAGGTGCATAAACCACAACACGACGAGCGTTGCTTTTGCTGCCGCAACGACCATTGCGACGATGATCGCTGTTGGCTGTGGGAGGCCAATCACCGAGACCACAACCGTCAGTACAGTGAGGACCAACAAAGCCCCAAATACGGCAAAGTAAGTTGAAAGCGGAAGGACGTGTGGCTCGTCGCCATGTTCACCCGCATGCGAACCGGAAGCGGACTTCAATGCAAGATTGCGCAGTTTCTGAAACATATCTCTTTGACCTCCCGATCAGCGCACAAGATAAAGAAGTGGGAACAGGAAAATCCAGATCAAGTCGACGATGTGCCAGTAGAGGCCCACATTTTCGAGATAGACATGATTTTCCGAGTTGAAGTCGCCGCGGTTGATGCGCACCAACAGCCACAACATGAGTCCCATACCGATGAGGACGTGCAGACCATGTGTGCCTGTCATTGTGAAGTAGATTGCAAAAAAGATTGCGGGTGCACCAGGAATGTTCGCAGGCTGGCCATTGTGCATGGCTTTTGCTGCATCAAAGAAGTGGCCGGGCAAAAGTCCATCGTGGAATTTGTGTGAATACTCGAAGTACTTCACGACCATGAATGCGCCGCCCAAAATCAAGGTCGCGAGGATGTTGTAAAACATCGCCGGCTTGCTGTTGATTTGCGCTCCACGCACGGCCAACGCCATGGTCAAGGAACTTGTGAGAAGGAAAATGGTGTTCAGTGCACCCAGCTTCCAATCCAGCAATTCATGGGCAGCCAGAAACGTCTCAGGATAGAAAATCCGCGCAAGGACGTAGGCCAGAAAAAGACCGCTGAAAAACAGGACTTCCTGACCGAGAAACAGCCACATGCCCAATTTGCCCGAGGCGTTCTGCTGCGCCATCGATTCAAAATGGTGGGCCAGATATTTCGGGTGGTGATGACCGGCCGTTGATGCGTGTGAAGATGATTGTTGAGTCATGTTTCAGTGACCTCCGCCGGTTGCCATGGAATGGTCGATTTCCGGGAATTCATACGGGCCATGCTTGACCACGGGTTGAACATGGAAGTTGTGCTCGATTGGAGGAGAATCTGTCTCCCACTCAAGTGAGCGGCCACCCCAAGGATTTTTTGGCGCCTTCTCGCCATTGATGAGCGACTGGATCATGTAGCAAAGGGTGATGAAGAAGCCCAAGCCAAGCATGTAGGAACCAATCGTCGAGATCTGGTGTCCTGTTTGAAATTGATCGGTGATGTAGTTGGCGTAACGACGGGGCATTCCCCGGGTGCCAAGCAGGAACTGCGTGAAGAAGGTGATGTTGAAGCCGGTGAAGACAAAGAAGCAGCTCACCTTGCCCCAGAATTCGTTCAACATGCGACCCGTCATCTTTGGCCACCAGTGATGCAGGGCTCCAACAAACGCAGTCATCGTTCCGCCCATCATCACGTAATGGAAGTGGGCAATCACAAAATAAGTGTCATGCAGATGGATGTCGACAGAAAGTGTTCCGAGAAAGAGTCCCGTCAGGCCACCGATGGTGAAGAGGAACAAGAATGCAAGCGCATACCACATCGCTGAATTGAGCCGGATGGAACCGCCGTACATGGTTGCAACCCAGCTGAACACCTTGATTGCTGTAGGAACGGCAACGGCAAATGTCAGCACAGAAAACACAGCGGACGCCAGTTCAGACTGACCGCTTGTGAACATGTGGTGTCCCCAAACGAGAAATCCAATCACGGCAATGGCCACGCTCGACATCGCAATCGCCTTGTAGCCAAAGATCTGCTTGCGGCTGTTGATTGTGATGATTTCCGAGATGACTCCGAAACCTGGGAGGATCATGATGTAAACGGCTGGGTGCGAGTAGAACCAGAAAAAGTGCTGGAAGAGAACCGGGTCGCCGCCGAGCTTGGGATCGAAGATTCCAACGCCCATGGTGCGCTCAATGGCCAGCAGCATAAGAGTGATTGCGAGAACGGGGGTTGCCAAAACCTGGATGAGCGAAGTTGCATATTGTGCCCAAACAAAAAGAGGCAAACGTGTCCAGGTGAGGCCAGGAGCTCGCATCTTGTGGATTGTCACAATGAAGTTCACACCGGTGAGAATCGACGAGAAGCCAAGAATAAACACGCCCATCACTGCTGAAACAACGGAAGTCGACGTTGTCGAAGAATAAGGAGTGTAGAACGTCCAGCCGGTGTCGATTCCGCCTGTGGCGATCGAGAACAACAGGAAAGCCCCGCCCAGGAGGTAAATATAGAAGCTCATCAGGTTGAGCTTGGGGAAAGCCACATCTTTTGCGCCCAACATGAGCGGCAAAAAGAAGTTGCCCAAGCTTGCGGGAATGGAGGGGATGATTACGAGAAAGACCATCACCGCGCCATGGAGCGTAAAGAACTTATTGTATGTGTCTCCGCTGAACAGCCATTCTTCCTTGCCTGAAGCACCTTTGAAGATAGGCCCCAAGAGCTGGGTACGAACCAGCAGGGCAAAGATCCCGCCAACACCGAAAAAGGTGAGAACGCCGAAAAGATACATGAGTCCGAGACGCTTGTGGTCAACGGTGGTCATCCAAGACCAGATGCCTTTATGGGCATTGATATAATTTGGCTCGGCACCTGCCGTGGCAGCGTGTGCCGACTGGGGAGCGTTGTTGCGGTTGCTTTCCATGGACCGACCTCTCACTTCAGTGTCTTGATGTATTCGATGATGGCTTCAATTTGCTTGTCGTTCAGCTGACCCTGGTAACTCGGCATCACGTTTGCGTAACCGGCAACAACCTTGGCGCCTGGAACAAGAATTGATTCTCGAATGTAGTTTTCGTCTGCCGCTGCAATTTCTTTCCCGTCTGTGAACTTGTGTGGTTTTCCAACAAGTCCTTTCCAGCTGGGTCCGACTTTTTGACTGCCATCAACCGAGTGGCACGCCACACAGCCACGTGATTCATAGAGCTTTTGGCCTTTTTCAGCGAGCGGCACTGCCGAAGCACCACCTTCTTCGCCGCCATTGGCGATCCATTCTTCGTACTTGGCGCTGTCGAGGACCTTGACCTTCGAGAGCATATTTGAGTGCGAAGTACCGCAATACTCGGTGCAGTAGATTTGGTGAGTGGCTGCTTCACTGGGCTCAAACCAAAGAACCGTGTAGCGGCCCGGAACAACGTCGCGCTTGATGCGGAAGTCTGGGATGTAAAAACTGTGAAGAACGTCCGAGGAAGTCATCACCAGTTTCACGGGTTGGCCGGCAGGAACAACGAGGTCGGAAGAAACAATGCCTTCTTTCGGATAGGTGAACGTCCAGTTCCATTTTTGACCCGTGACGCGCACTTCCATGGCGTTGTTTGGAACGACTGCAATCGCCAACCAGTCCTTGAAACCCCAAGCGAAGATAATCACGAGGAGAATTCCGGGAATCACACTCCAGATGATTTCAAGGGTGTGATTGCCTTTGATTGGGCTGGTTTTCTCGGGACCATTCCCCTTGCGGCGGAATTTCACCATGAAGTAAACCATTGCGCCGACAATCAGGACAAAGAAAAAGATACAAAGGTACATGATGAAGTTGAACAGGTTGTCCACCGCCACTGCATGTGAAGAAGCCTGGATGGGCTTCCACCATGAAGCGGTGTTTGCAGCCTGCGTCATCATATGTCCAAGAGCAAAGCCAAGGTTCACTGTGCGTACTCCTCGCGATGAAGCGCCTTTTCTCTACGAAAAAGGACAAAAACCAAAACCAAAAGAATGATGCTGAAAGAGAGTCCAGCCAAGCGCATCGAATTCATTGCGATTGGCGTGTATTTACCTGCGAGTTCATCATAATGAAAGCAGCGCAGGATAAGCTTTTCAAGAGTGGATCCAAGCTTTCCCTTGGACGCGTCGAGCAATGCAAATTTCAAATCACGCGGCGAATATTGCAAGCCATACAGGTATCGCGAAACCTTGAAATCGGGCGACAAAAAGAAAACTGCCGCACTGTGGGCGAATTGGTCTGATTCCTTGTCGTAGCGGTACTGGAATCCAACCGATTGCGTCATCGCATCGATTGACTTTTGTTCGCCAACGAGGAATTTCCAACCCGCACCCTCTCGCCCAAGACTCTTGAGATAGTTTTCTTGCTTGACTTGAGCGAGTTCCGGCGAGTTGCGCGTGTCGAAACTCACCGTGACCAGATTGAAATCGCGACCCGGGAGGTAATCGAGCTTTTTGAGCCCATCGACCAATGCGTTCAATTGCAGGGAGCAAAGTGCGGTGCATTGGAAGTAATTGAGAGTCAAAAGGGTCGGAAGCGAGGGCTGAACGAATGAGTCGAAGCTCAAAGCGGGGCCGGTGGAAGATTGGCGAAAGAAAAGCTCCTTCACCGGTATCGTTGTTCCAAGCTTCTCAACAATCGTCACGTTTTCAAGCTTTTTGGGAGTCTGCAGATCGAGCCGCGAGGCATCCACTTTTTCGCTTTGTTCATTGCCATCGTTCGCGATCGCCACTCCCGAGAACTGCATGACAGCAACCACGGCAACACAAAGACCACGCTTGAGCCACGAGAGTGGCGCGGTGTTGTTTGTGATGTCTGAGGAAATCAATGCGAACATCTCGGGACCCAATCCACAAATTCAGTTCAGTTGCCGTTTCTCTTGACGTAAATTTTCATGGCCTCGTCGATCGGCAATTGGTACAAACCCTTTTGACCGTCAACTTGAGCGTAATTTTCAAGCACCTGTTTGTCTGCCTCGTTGATCGAGTTCAACAGTTTGTTGGGAACATCAAGTTCTGTCGCCTGGATGGCACTCGAACTCGTGAACCAATAAAGCTGACTCATTCCAATAAAGGTGCCAACCACGATAACGACAAGCGCAACCACGAACCAAGAAATACTCTTTACGGGAAGGTTGTCAGGCTCGATCGTCGTATGTCCAGCTGTCTGATGATGTTGATCAAGGGTTTTCTTTTCCATTTTTTATCCCCAACGTCACATGTTTTCGAAAGCAAGCGATTCAGCCAGCCGTGGATCTTTTTGTGGCAAAAGGCTCTTGCGGCCCATCAGGAGGGCTGCCGTTCCGAGGAACAAGCCACCAATGCCAATCAGGGTCAGGACATCGAAAAGTCCAAAAGTATTCAGCTCGCTGTTCCAGTTGGGCCGAATGAGCCAATGGATGTCGATGTAATGGATGACCAACATCCATGCTGCTCCAAGGCCAATCAGCTTTGGATTGCGCTTGATGTGACGGGACATCAGGAACAGGAATGGAACTGCGAAATGTCCAACCATCAGGGCGATTCCAAGAGGCAACCAATGTGAGCCGTGCTCGCCGAGACTGCGCATTGCATAGAATTCGGTTTCTTCGGGAATGTTGCCGTACCAGATGAGGAAGTATTGGGAAAAGGCGATGTAAGTCCAAAAAATGTTAAAGCCAAACAACAGCTTTCCGAGGTCATGGATGTGTTCGATGGAGACATAGTTGCCCATCTTGGAACCACCGCGAACCGACAGCGTCGTGAGCAGCATGAGGGCATAAACCGACATGATGCAGCCGGCGAAGTAGTAGACTCCGAACATTGTCGTTGCAAAGTGTGGGTTGAGTGACATGATCCAGTCGAATGAGCAGAAGGTCACGCTCAAGGCAAACAGGGCAATCCCGGGATAGCTGGCCTTTTGCAGTTTGAATGTGATGCTCCTGTCGCCGGAGTCGTCCTGTCGCACGGAATTGCGGTAGTAATAAAGACCAAGAACACTCCACAGGACCACGTAGATGATTCCGCGGGTGGTGAAAAACTGCTCATTCAGGAATGCCGACTTGGCCTGGATGACGGGATCAGACTTGGCTTCGTCGGAAGTCCAATGGTGAAAGAGGCTGTGGAAGCCAAACAGCATTGGAATAAACAGCACCGCAAACAGAGGCAAAGTTGCGGCATATGTTTCGGCAAACCGTCGCACCACAACCGACCATCCGGCGCGGGTCGCGAACTGTACCAAAACGAAAAAAAGACAACCGAGCGCGAGGCTCAAGAAATACATATAAGAGGTGTGGAATGACCACTGGAGGGCTTCAACCTTCTCGTGGCTGCCCAAGGCCATCGCAAGCGCGGCAATCAGGGAGATGATGCCCAAAGCAATTCCAACCGCTGGAACCTTTTTGAGCCAGTGCGTGTTTGGAAGTACGACTTCGCTTGGAGATACTGTCTTGGCGTGGTTTGAACTCATCGCTTCCATCCTTTCGCAGCAGCAATGTCAGAGGGAACGTCGTCGAGTGAGCCTCGACGGCTCAGCTGAAGTGCCTGCACGTAGGCAACGATAGCCCAACGGTCCGAAACGGGGATTGCATAGGAGTACGAGGGCATGTTTCCGCGTACGCCGTTTAAGATGGAATCGTAGATTTGCCCCGCGGGCATGCTCACAAGACGGTCTTCATGAAAGCTCGGTGGCTTCAACATTCCGGCATTGCGCTGGATGACGATTCCGTTCGCAGCTCCGGTTTTGCCATGGCACACTGAGCAATAGATGTTGTAACGTTCTTGTCCGCGTTCAACAAATGCTGGAGTGATGCGCATTGGGATTTTACTCACAAATGCATCGCCGTTCTTGCCCAAATGAAGAGCCTTGTCTTCCTTGAGTTGACCTATTGCCACCGTGCCCGCGACAGGTTCGCGCATGGCCCGACCATCCTCAAAGAACTCGTTCTTTTTCTGCGGGCGATACTTGGTTTGAAAGTCCATGTTCAAGTTCGGATGGATTGGAGGGTCCTCGAAAGGTTGTCCCTGGCATCCCGTCAGCGAAGCCGTCGCCAACACTGCACCAACCGCGCAGATCATAGACGCAAAATTTGCAGAGTTCTTCAATTTCATTGTTCCACCAGCTCCACATGAGTTGCGCCAAGTTCGGTCAGCATCTTGGATGTTGCCGCAGGGTCGAATTTTGGGTCGCATGCTTCGATAGAAATAAAGAATTTGTCGTCGGTGACTTTTTCAAACCGCGCCGATCGGAACAGCGAGTGATACCACATGGGCAATCGGTTGATGAAAAGCATTCCAAAAACAGCACCGAACGCACCCAGGAGAACTCCCAGCTCGAACGTGACTGGAACAAAAGCCTGCCAACTGAAAAAAGGTTTTGCCGAAATCGGCAAAGGATATGCTTGCGTATTGATCCACCACTGGAGAGTCATACCGCCAGCTGCACCAGAAAGACCCATCACAAGGACGATCCATGGAACGATGCTGGCCTTGAGACCCATGGCTTTTTCAAGACCATGTACAGGAAAAGGAGTGTGAGCGTCCCAGTTCTTGAAGCCCTTGTCGCGCACTTTTTCGCATGCCTGATAGATCGCTGCGGCGGTCGGGAATTCTGCAAGCACTCCGTAGAGATTCTGCTTCTGGCTCATCAGTGTGCTCCTCCTTTTGCAGGTTGGTGACCGTGGCCGTGCGGATCTGCTTCCGGCATAACCGTTTTCACTTCAGCGATGGCAACGATCGGAAGGAAGCGAACGAACAGGCAGAAGAGCGTGAAGAACAGACCGAACGAACCAATGAACGTCGAAATGTCGATGATGGTTGGCTTGAAGTACGCCCATGACGAAGGCAGGAAGGTTCTGTGCAAGGATGTCACGATAATCACAAAGCGCTCGAACCACATACCGATGTTCACGAAAACCGAGATGATGAACAGAGCCCAGAGGTTTGTGCGAACCTTGCGAACCCAGAACAGCTGCGGAATGATCACGTTGCAGCTCACCATTGTCCAGTATGCCCAAGCGTAAGGACCCGTGGCTCGGCTGATGAAGATGTAGCGCTCGTAGGGGTTGCCGCTGTACCACGCGATAAAGAATTCCATCGCGTACGCGTAGCCCACAATGGAGCCTGTCAGAAGAATGATCTTCGCCATGTTTTCGAAGTGACGCATGGTCACGAGATGTTCAAGCTTGAACACCCAGCGGCAGATGATCATCAGGTTGATCACCATAGCGAAGCCCGAGAAGATCGCGCCGGCAACGAAGTAGGGAGGGAAGATTGTCGCATGCCAGCCAGGCAACTGCGAGGTTGCGAAGTCGAAACTCACGATGGTGTGAACCGAAAGAACCAGGGGAGTCGAGAGGGCAGCAAGAATCAGATACGCGCGCTCATAGTTGAGCCAGTGGCGGTGTGAGCCACGCCAACCCATTGCGAAAATTCCGTAAACGAATTTGCGAATGCCCTTGGAGCGGTCGCGGAATGTTGCGAGGTCGGGAATCAGACCCACGAACCAGAACAGGGTCGACACCGTGAAGTAGGTCGAAACAGCAAACACGTCCCAAAGCAGTGGGCTGCGGAAGTTTGGCCACATTGCCATTTGGTTTGGAATCGGGAAAAGCCAGTAGGCAACCCAAACACGACCCACGTGAATGCCGGGGAAAATGAGTGCGCAGATCACCGCAAAAATCGTCATCGCTTCGGCGGCGCGGTTGATCGACGTACGCCATTTTTGACGGAAGAGGAAAAGGATGGCGGAAATCAGTGTTCCGGCATGGCCGATACCAACCCAGAAGACGAAGTTGGTGATGTCCCAGGCCCAACCGACACGGTTGTTGAGACCCCAAACACCAACGCCTTCCCAAAACAGGTAGGCAATGGAGCCACCCAGAACACCCAGGCAGGACAAAGCAACAAGAAAGCAGATCCACCAGCCCTTGGGGGTTTTCATTTCCATGGGTTGGGCGACCATGTTGGTCACCGAGGCAAACGTTTCACGACCCAATACGAGCGGTGAGCGCTTGTCTACGTGTTCTTCCAGATTCGCAAGTGTGACAGATGTTTCCATTTGCGTTCACCACTCAGAGATTAGTTGAAGGTTCGAGTTCAGGATTCGTGTTTCGCACCTTGGCAAGGAAGGTCGTGCGCGGTTCCAGCGCGAGCTCGGAGAGCACCGCGTAGTTCCTTGGCGAGGCCTTCATCTTCGAGACCCGGCTGTCGGGATCGTTGATGTTGCCAAACGTGATCGCGTCGGTCGGACAAACTTGTTGGCAAGCCGTGACCACCGCTCCATCTGCAATGACTTCTTCACCACGCAGCTTGCTTTCGATGCGGGCGGAGTTCACGCGTTGGATACAGTATGTGCATTTTTCAATGACACCGCGGAAACGAACCGTGACGCGTGGGTTCTTTTGCATCGCGTAGAGTGGGTTCTGCTCGTCGTTTTCCTTGGCGTAGTTGAAGTAGTTGAAACGACGAACCTTGTATGGGCAGTTGTTTGCACAGTAACGGGTTCCAATGCAGCGGTTGTAGGCAATGTCGTTTGTGCCTTCCGAGCCGTGAACGGTTGCCGCAACAGGACAAACCTGCTCACAAGGAGCCGTTTCGCAGTGGGCACATGCCAAAGGCTGGAACACTGCTTGAATGGAGTCTGGATTGTCGACGTTGCCTGCGAAGTAACGGTCGATTCGGATCCAGTGCATTTCACGGCTCTTCAGAACGCGCTTCTTGCCCACCACAGAAATATTGTTCTCTGCCTGGCAGGCTGCTGTACAGGCGTTGCAGCCTGTGCACGAGTTCAAGTCGATCGTCATGCCCCATTGATTGCCGCGCGTTTCAATCGTCTTGGTCCACAGAAGCGTGCGGTGGTTCTTCGGGTCGCCAATGTTGTATTTGCCGAACGCTTTCTCAAGAGCAGCGTCGCTGGTGGCCGTTGCAAGAGTGAGCTCGCGGAAGACACCACGATTCTTGATGGCTTCAGCACCCACCTTGGTGTCGTATTCGTAATCCGAGACTCCATGCTCCTGAGTCGTGGCGAGTTGGTACATTCCACCCGCCAAATTAATTTCGGCGCCCAGCGCAAACATGTCTTCGCGACCCAGCAGCGTGTAGCCGTTGAAGCCCGTGTCCTTGGAAACTTTTCCTTCAAAGCCTGTGCGTCCGTATCCGAGCTGAACAACAACCGTGTTTTCAGCGATGCCAGGAACGACAAAGGCAGCAATCTTCAGCTGACGTTCTTTTTCGCCCTTGACTTTGATTTGAACGAAGTCGCCCGTCTTGATGCCTTTTTCCCTGGCTGTTTTGGGGCCGAGGAGTGCTGCGTTGTCCCAGGTGAGTTTCGTGATTGAGTCGGGAAGCTCCTGAAGCCACGCGTTGTTGGCATAGCGTCCGTCATAGAGGCTGCGGTCAAGTGTGAGCAGCAGTTCGAGCTGGGAACTGGTGGGTGCTGGCGAAGTTCCAACGCCAACCAAACGCTGTCCCAGTGATGCGAAATCTGGCTTGTTGTTCAGAGTCTCGCCCACAGGTGTCTTGATGACGCCATCGTGCAGCCAACGTCTCCATGCTGAAGCAAAGTCAGCTCCAGCAACGGATTTCCATTGGTTTTGAACCAGTTCATATCCGTTCGCCGTCTTGCCAAGAAGTCCAGCAAGGAAAGTTGCTTCAGAGAACGACGGGAAGAGAGGTTCAATGAGCGGTTGGACGATGGCGGCAGTGCCGTCGGATCCAACGAGGTCGCCCCAGCTTTCGAGGAAGTGGCTGCGTGGGAAGTGCCATGTCGAGGCCAGCGCTGTTTCGTCTACGTGGTAGCCCAGGTGGATGCTGGTTTGGACTTTCTTGAGTGCTGCTGCGAAATCGAGATCGGCTGACGACGTGTAAACAGGGTTCACGTCGATCATGACCAGAGCCTGGATTGCACCGCGATTGATTTCAGAGGTCAATTCGGAAAGTGTTTTCGCTGCAGGAACAACACTGGTGCGCACAACGACGCTTTCGCCAACATTGCCGAGGGCGGAGTTGAGCATGAATGCCAGCGAGTGAATCCATGACTTTTGATGATTTCCAACAAGCAAAAGGCTCTTGCTCTTGTTCATCATGAGATCGTTGGCGAGTGCCTTGATCCATTTTGGATTCGGATTTGCAGCTTGTTTGCCGCGCGCGACGATTTCAGCAGGAAGAGACAATCCTGCCGCAGAAAGTTCTGCAGCCAAAGCCAGCAGGCATTCGCCAATGGCAGATGCACGCAGACTCAAACGGTGGTCGGCGACCGCGCCTGTGAGGGTGTAGGCAGGCTCGATCGCGTAAAGTCGTGACATTGTTTTTTTGTCGTCGACGCTACGGCGCTTGGCTGCAAACATCTTCGAGTTGCGAACGACGTCGCCTTCGATTCCGAGCGGGTCTGCATCGAAAGCAACTACAACATTTGCTTCTTCGAAACGGTTCTGGATGTGCGCATTCTTGAAACCAAGAGTATCCAGGGCTGAAGACTCCTGCCAGCGCATTGCAGGATCGTGGATCGCGATGGTTGTCTTTGGATAAGCAGCTTGGAATTCGCGAACCAAACCCAAAAGTGTTGGCGATGGCACTGCTTCCATCAGGATGGCTGCGCCCTGACCGGCAGAGGCTTTGAGATCGGTGGCGGCGTTTGCCAGAGCCTCTTTGAGGCTCTTGGTTGTTGTACGTCCAGAACCCACTTTTTGTCCGGCCTTTAGAGCATTCTGGCTTCTGTCCGGATCATAAACGTCAAGAACGGACGCCTGTGCGAAAGAGTTGGTTGCGCCAAGGCTCAAGGGGTGCGTTGGGTTTCCGTCGATCTTGGTTGGGCGGCCTTCGTAGCTGGTTGCCAACAGTCCGAGAACTGAACCACCAAAGCGACCAACGGTCGCGTAGTATTGGGGTTTGCCTTCAACCAGATCTTCTGGACGCTTGTTGTAGGGCAGAATTTTTTCCGAAGGTTTGCGGATGCAACCGGGTGTTGCAGTGAGTCCTGCAAACGCAGCCGACGCTCCGATGATTCCCAAAAATCTCCGGCGGTCTACGCCTGGTGTGACTTCCAGTTCGGCAGCGCCGGTAGGAAATTCATTTTTCATGCGGGCAAGGAGTTCAGGCGATTCAGCCATTTCCTCGAGGCTTCGCCAATATTTTTTACCGCTTTTTTCCTGATTGTTTTCAGACTGCATATGCGCATTCCCCAGGTTCAGTTCTTTTTTAGTAATGGCATCCGGAACAGTGTTGTGGCGGATTGACGCCACCAGCATGGTTTAGATCCTTCGTTGGATCGTAACCTTCCTTGGCTGCATCGAACGCGAGATTTGTGACCTGGTGCTTTGGCACAAGGTTGGGAGTTGGATTGCGGTGGCAATCGAGGCACCAGCCCATACTGAGCGGCTTGGTTTGGCCAACAACCTTCATTTGATCGATGCGGCCGTGGCACGAAACGCAGCCTACGCCTTTGCCGACGTGAATCGAATGGTTGAAGTTGGCATGCTCGGGGAGCATGTGAACTTTTGTCCACTCGATGGGTTTTCCAGACTGATAGGAATCACGCACGAGTTGCAGTCGTGGGCTTTTCGCCTGAACCATGCTGTGGCAGCCCATGCACGTTTCCGTAGGAGGAATTGCTGCGAATGCAGCTCTCTCGACCGTGCTGTGGCAATAGCGACAGTCCATTCCCATTTGGCCTGCGTGCAGCTGGTGACTGAAAGCCACAGGCTGTTTGGGCGTGTAACCGACGTCGGTCCACTTGGGTGAAAAGAAGTACCAAACAAAAAGAACTACACCGACAAGAGCAATTGGGGCACCGATCGCAACAAGCGTTGGAATGCGATTGGTCCACTTAGGAAAAATGGGTGTCACTCGATCACCTTCATGCAGGAGGGTTTGACACGTGAAAAACGACAGTTGTGGGTGATCCATTCACTCCACGACGACCGATTCTCTAGTTCATCCAGACTACTCCGGCAAGTCTCGCACCAAAAGATTCGATTGAGAAATTTCCAAAGTTAGATTGATCTGAATCATAAAGAGGTATGAGCGAGGTCTAGATTTGCAATGTTATTTCGGGGCTCAGAGCAGAGATTCTCCCACCACCGCTTCAGCTCTTGCAAAAACCTCATCAATGCCTTCGGATGAAGCATCGTAGTAACCGCGGATCTGTCCCTTGCCGTCAATGAGCGCCATCTTTTGCGAGTGTGCGATGTCGATGAGTCCATTGGTGATGACAGGCGCACCCATGCCAACACTGAAGCCCTTTTCGACCAGACTCGTGATTGATTCACGTGAGCCTGTCAGGAAAGTCCAAACAGCAGGATCTGCACCCGCCGTTTCCGCGTATGCTTTGAGTACATTTGGGGTGTCGAAATCGGGATCGACCGTGAGGCTCACGATCGTCAATGGCAGCTTTTCCAGTACGACCCGTTTTTGGAGTTTATTCAGGTGCTGAACGATCATCGGACAAAAGCTTTGGCAACGGGTGAATATAAAGCTTGCGACATAAACTTTTCCAGAAAGCTCGCGGGATCCGAATGCCGTTCCATTTGGGTTGGCCAGACTGTAATCCGGTAGCGACCCAAGGACCGGCGGTGGTTGCGGAACCCGACGCGTGATTGGCGTG
>JBMSQQ010000013.1:0-49016 GCA_049423385.1 Silvanigrellaceae bacterium
ACTCACAACTTTCACAAAAAATGACGGCTGATTCATGTGCGTCAACCTCCGTCACGACGCACGCGAGTGCGGCGGGACGTTTGATTCGCTGCCCTGTCCCGCAACAGATGTATGTTTCTGGGCTCCTCCGGGTGCTG
This sequence comes from Silvanigrellaceae bacterium, assembly GCA_049423385.1. GTDB lineage: Bacteria > Bdellovibrionota_B > Oligoflexia > Silvanigrellales > Silvanigrellaceae > RFOM01. The sequence continues at coordinate 138 of JBMSQQ010000013.1, forward strand.
AATAAGTGCTGAGGACATCACGGAGGTGAGCCTGCGATTTCTTTTCTTTGAGCAGCAAAATACCTTCCAGAATCATGAGATCGAGCTGCAGGTTTTTTTCAGCATAAATCGCAATTTTCTCTGAAATCGGAGTGTAGACGACGGTGCCAAGAACCAAGCCATACAGGGTTGTGAGAAGGGCAATGGCCATGGATGGCCCCAGTTTGGCTGGCTCAGACATGTGCGACAACATCTGCACAAGACCGACGATTGTTCCAAGCAGACCCATTCCTGGGCAAAGTTTCCCAAGATTTTCGAACAAATTCACGGCATGGCTGAATTGGGTTTGCTTGCCGTTGATCTTGGCAGTCAGATTGTGGCGAATTTCATCCGGAGTAAAACTCGAGAGAATCAAGGTCACTCCATCGCGAAACAGCTGGTTTTTGAGTTGAGGCTTGTATTTCGCAAGAACACCAATGCCCTCTGTCCGCACCGCGTAACTCAATGTCGAGAGCTGATTGGAAATTTGGTTCATTTCTTTTCTTTGATTCAAAAAAGCCATGGTCAAAATGGTTCTCAAACCCGCAAAGAAATCAAGAAAACTATGCGACATCAGCATCACCGAAATCGGCGCAACACCCAACAAGACTGCAGAGGATGGCTCCCAAAATCCTTGAAAATTTTTTCCACCATGAAAAATCATGTACCAAAGTGAAAAGGCAAATCCCGAAATTCCAACAAGCAGGCTGATCATGGGGCTCCCCCTTCTTGTGGTTTCAAGGGTCGAAGTACAGCGCCGGATTTTTTCTGTCTGAGTGACTCTCTTTCACGAACAAGTCTTCGCAGCTGCTCAATTTGCGCCAGCAGCTTTTGGCTGGGATCAATATCGAATGACTTTTCATATGCCGAAAGTGACAAGTCTGTTTGACTCAGGCGCAAATGCAAGGTTCCCTTCATCATCCAAAGCACGGCTGAACGAGGATAGTGCAACAGAAGTTCATTCGCTTCGACCAGGGCTTCCTCATATCTCTTGCTCTGAAACAGCTCCCGAATTCTTTTGGTCGACATGACAAAACTTGGCGACATCTGCTTGCTCTCATCCTCGGTGACTTCAAGAACACGATCGAAGTCTCCAAGTTTCCGTTCGAACTCACCCGCGCCCGACGATGCAGCGATTTCTGCATCGGTTCTCTGAAGCCGTGCCCGCTCACGGGATTGAGCCATCGGGTCTCCGGTCACATCACCTGGTTGAAGTCCGAAAGCTGCGGCAGGCAACTTCAGTTCACCCGAGTTTGAAGAAATACGCTCGGATGAAAGGATATTTTCGATTCCATCTCGACCCGGCTGGGGATCAGTGTTTGAACCTCCTGAAGGCGGAGCAATTCGGAATTCGGCCGGGTTGTTGCTTTTCATGGGACGTGTTTGCGATTGACGCGAATTTTCAACCGCGTTTGCACCACTCGTTGTGCAAGCAACGCTGCAAAACAGAAAAATAGCGGCAGGTAAATTAGAAATGGAGGCCGAAGGCGAAATCCGCACCCACACCTCCCGGAGTCGTGTATTTATATTTGTTTCTGATGCTTATTGTTGTTGGCAAGCTGTAGGCAATCGCCGCATCGAGCGTGAATCGCTGCCCGAGACGCAAAGTTCCACCGCTGCGAAGAGAGAAGCAGGCATATCCCTTTGAAACAATCGTTCCCGCGCCAAATTCGGCGCCCCAAACCGCGCCATCGCCGACAGCAGCTTCATCATTGAAAAGGTGGCCGTAAAGGGCAAACAATCCCAGCGCCTTGCTGAACGGAAGAATCACTTCCTTGCTTGTACCGTCCACAATCTCCGCACTCGCGGCAGGATCTCCCGAAATCTCGGGATAGTCAGAAATGATGACAGATGGTGCGACAATAGCACTCAGACGTGTTCCGACCTCGTCTCGCCCCAGATTGAAACGTTCTGCAAATTTGAAGTTGAGTCCGATCATGTTTGCGCTGGTTTTCACGTTCGGAACCAGCTGCCAACCGAGGGTCGTGGAAAAAGAGTACTTGGATTTCTTCGCACTGTCGTCAGCGAACTTTTGCCTCTCTTCCGTTTCCTTTGCCTCGGCCTTTTGTTTGTAGATATTCTCGGTGTTGTATAGCTTCGTCCAGAGCATTTCCTTGGATTTTGAATCGAAGACATGAAATCCAAGCACCATGCTCGTTTCCTGATACAGGAGCGTGACATCAACCCAGGCATCAACTCCCAATTGTGAAGCAATCGAATCCAGCTCTTGAGGATTGTTGATTGGTGTTGTCATCACCAGGCGACCATTCTCAACAACAGTCCGCCTGACTCGACAATTCATGCATTGCAACACCTTGGTGCCGCTGTGCTTGCGAAAGGAATCGGCGATTTGAGTTTCAAGGTAACTTTCGTAGGTTCTTGGTATTCCCTCGCCAAGGGCAACCCGGCGAATCGAAACAGTTCGAAGGGTGTTCAGTGCCTTTGCGCGCAAATCAAAGGAAAATTCATTGACGAGATCCTGAAGAACCTCATTGAATGATTTCACTTGCCCTTGTTCAACCGCGGGCTGAGTCGCGGGCGCGGCGATAGCGTTCTCATTCGCAATCGCAAAACAGTGCACAAACAATGCTGCGACAAAGGCACAGCCCTTGGCCGTATTTTGCAGATGCACATTTCGTCGCACTTTGGACATGAAAAAACCCCACCTTCAGACCCGGTGGGGTTTTCGGAATTGCCATCACGAAGGGGTCCTGCAGTTTTTTCCTCCTGCACAATCCGGTGACGGTTGATTCAAAGCGAATAAGTCAGCTTTGCAAGTGACTCTTTGCCGGTCGCAACAACAAGTTCCCAGGACTTGCGTGCTTCGTCACCCTGGAACTCTTCATCGTAGGTTTCCAAAAGGTCCTGAATGCCTTCCGCATCTTCAAGCAGGCTGAGTGCATTCACCGCGGATCTAAAATAGCGGGCAGCTTCATTTGGATGACGCTTGACCTTCAGACTCAAGCGACCCATTTCCTCGTACCACTGCGCCTTCTCTTCTGGAGTCGCCACTTCACCTGTCTCGCCCAGCATGTAGATGTAGGTGTTCAGTGCGCGTGTGTTGTCCTTGGAGGCCATCAGTTCAGAAATCTTGGGCAACAAGGTTTGAATCGTCTTGCGCGCCTTGGCCTGCTCCTTGCGTTTGTCTTCGAGACTTTCAGAAGCATGCTTTTCGAGAATGCGCTCGCAATGTGCGCGCAGCAATCGCAAATCTTCAGGCAGAACCTGATCGCGTTCCGTTTCCAGTGTCGGATTGATTTGTCGGAACAATGTCAGAAGTTCGGAAGGCGACACATGAAGGTATCCGGCGAGAATTTGTATAGCCCATGGGCGATCGTCTGGCCAAATTCGCTCTGCACGTTCCATCTGCCGAATCAACTCATGCATATCCATGTGCTCTCCTCAGTCTGCGCTTCAGTACGCACGTCTGGTACACCTCTCAAAGAGGAGTACCGGACCATCACAGGTTTTTCAGTACCCTCTTCATTCTACGACCGGAGCTCTGGGTCAAGATCAATTTTCAGACCCTGACAAATTCTTTCGAAGTCGCAGTAAATACCTGACTAAAGAATAGCAGAGCAGACAGAGGACAACCAGCCAGAACGCGGAAAGCAGGCCTTGATTCAAAAAACTGACTGGCTGACTTGACAGCCACGTCCGCTCCGCATTAAAAGTTTCACCCAATTTCTGAAAATCCCCATTCCGATAGCCTTCCTTGAGTTCCCGACGCAGGCTCTTCCAGAAGAGTTCAAATCCAGGCGTGGAGAATTCAACAACCCCGTTCTGGTACGCCAACAACTGCCCTCCACGGTCGAGCAAGTAGAAGGCAGGCTGAGCCACGACTGCCAATCGTTCGTTCAAGACTCCTTGGGAATCCCACACGAGCCCCGGAATATTTTTGAATCCCGAATCCTTGAACTCCTGAACAACCTCAGGGAGGGTGGGCCAATCACTGACCACGACTCGAGCGCAGACTTTTGGAGCAGGTTGCTCCCCGGGACTGTCCCAGGAATTCATCAATCTTTCGACTGCGCGCGCCCCAGGTCGACAATTTTCGCAGTCGGGAAGCGTGAAATAGAGAAGGGTGATATCTGCGGGCAGTCCCAGCCGCTGATCGCAAAAAAGCGGCTCGGCTGGTCGCCCGGCCTCATCCTCCAGAGACGACACCACAGGAAACTGAAAATTTGGAATCACAACATTTGAATCGAGCGTATGGAGTCCAGCTCTCTGTGCGAGGGTTGCCAAGCTGTTCATTTCAATACCGTCTCCAAAATGAGACACTCACTACCTCTTCCGTGCGAAGAAGAGACACCCCAGGAGGTCTTGATGGGTTCGAAATGCCAATTTGATGGAAAGCGAGGGGAAAGTAAATTGGCATGAGTCTTGCTTCAGGAGTTCGAAACCAAAAGGACGTCGACGAAAGGGAGGAAACTCAATGGAATCAATTTCGAATACTCTTGCAGCTCTCAATCCCCAGGCCTCGCAACCCATCAACAACAAGTCTCTTGCTGAAAGCATTTTCCGCGACCTGAGACGTCATGGCTTGAAGGACAAGGACATTGTGAGTCTGTCCTCGGAGCTGATTGCCCAACTCACAAACGACATAAAACTCCGCGCTGAAAAGATTCACGCAACAGAGTCTCCAACCAACACCCCCGAGAAGCTGACCCGCACCCGTTAATTGCCCTCCGTTCGCTTCCCCGGTTCATTCAAATTTCTTTTCGCGACAAAAAAAAACCCGCCCAATGGGCGGGTCGCATTTTAGGCTCGTAGCCTGAGGTCTCAGCCAGCCTTGTGAAGGGGCGTAACCTTGGCAACAACCTTGCGAGCCTTGCGAGCTGCAGGCTTCTTGGCCTTCTTTGCAGGCGCCTTCTTAGCCTTCGCCTTCTTGGCAGGCTTTTTCTTGGCAGCTGGCTTCTTGGCCGTTGCCTTCTTAGCCTTGCGCTTAGCTGGCTTCTTTGCAGCAGCCTTCTTTGCGGTAGCTTTCTTAGCCTTGCGCTTTGCTGGCTTCTTGGCAGCTGGCTTCTTGGCCGTTGCCTTCTTGGCCTTGCGCTTAGCTGGCTTCTTGGCCTTGGCAGCTACTTTCTTCTTGGCCTTGCCGCCCACTTTTTTCTTAGCAGCGCGAGCGGTCTTCTTCTTCTTTGCACGCTTTGGTTTTGCGTGCGATACTTCAGCTTTAGTTTCAACTGTCATTTAGACGTTCCCTTCTTCAGACTGCGACGCTCGGAGACAAAGCTGTGTCCCCACGCCTGAATTGTGAAACCAATTCACTCTTCCGCTACGTCTCCCGACGTGACAACTTGCAGCGTCTTCCCGACGCACAGCACCGCACAATTATGCGATACCAATTCTTCGTCATGTCCCACTATAACTTGAGTCTAAGTTCAGCTTTTTTTAGCACGTCACTTTTTTGGAGCTTCTGGTGAACTTTTTGACACAACACACAACTTTTTCACCTCTGCTGACACAGTTCGGATCTCAAAGTTTTGAGCTTCAGACAAGAACAAGTATGAATTCTTTAAACTCATCGGGCAGCTCAATTCCAACTTTGCTGATCATCGCATTGGTCTCCTTCGTCCTCATCCTATTCCTTATGGCAACCCTGTGGCCTCGGGAAAAGTCCGACTCCATGCATTCTCGGCAGAGACAGTTTGGACGGGTTGATGGACTCTTCTTTCGGGTTCAAGGCGCACTCCTGAACAACGAAGATGCCGATCGATACCTCTCGGGTCAGCTTTCAAATCCCGCTTTGCTGCAAGGTTTGTTGATGATGAATACTCAAGCCCTGACGTTGGTGTCATTGAGTGTTGGTGGATGCGCCCTGGTCTCGCCTGCCCCCCTGAAAAAGGGAGCTCTGCTGCTCATACAGCTTGGCTCGCTTCCAGATTTTCCCCAAGATAATCTTATCGTTGCATGCAAAGTTGTTTGGTCCAGAAGAGACAAAGGCAAGCAGGGCGGGATCGAAAGCTCGGGTTGCAAATTCGTTTTTCCGGAAGGCTTCACCATCCCTGACGAACCGCTCAAGAACTACATCACATTTCTTATGGATGAACCCGTGAGCTGAAAGGCCCGCATGCAGTCGCACTTCAATCTGCCGGATGGACAAAGTCAATTCTGCGCGCTCTTTGGAAAAGAACTTGGACGCTCACCCTCGCCGGCAACCCATACTGCGTGGGCCCGGGCTGCAGGACTCAATTTGCAATACTCCGCATTGCAGACACAGAACGAAGGTGAATTTCATGCTCTGGTGGACGGCCTCCGCGGTTCTTTGAATTTTCGAGGTGGCAACATCACCAACCCATTCAAGACAACGGCAATGCGGCTGGACTCCGTTGGTATCGATACTTCAGCATTCCGCTGCGGAGCTGCCAATACGCTTTATCGCGTCGGCGAAACCGCAGGCCATGGCTGGCGGATCGCAAACACCGACCTCTATGGTTGCTCGGAATCCCTGAAAAAAATTTTAGAGGAAATTGCGGTTGAATCTCGCTCCCTCAAGGTTGTGATCCTTGGAACCGGCGCGATGATGAGAACTTGCGTTTGCGCTTTGGAAGACCTGCCCGGATTCTTGAATACAATTGAAACCATTCTGATTTTGGGACGATGCAATGCCTTCGATGTCAACTTCAGGTCGGTGTCCGTGCCCCAGAAAAAACTTGATCTGAAGTACGCTCACTTCAACGAAGTCATCCACATTGGGGAAAAATCTTCAAACTCCAAGGCACATCAGCACCTCATCTGTATCAACACACTTCCCTCTGGCACTTCATCAGAGGCCAATGCCTTGGCCGAGCTGAGCCTCACGAAACTCGGTCTTCAGATGCAGTGGACAAGCAAGCATCTGTTTTGTGTCGGTTACGGCGACCTGCGATTGCATCGCTGGGCTGAGCAGAAAGGTTGGCAAGTTGTAAATGGAGACCTTTTGTTTGAAATCCAGGCTCGGGCCAGCTTCAAACTTTGGACGGGCGTCGAAGCGCCCAGTCTTCCAACCGCTCTGCAGCCGACCTGAGGGTTTCATCGGTTTTGCAAAACGCAAAGCGAAGCCAATTCAACCTCCGCGGCGGCTCACTCCCATAATAAAAGACGGAAGGAGGAATCGCTGCAACGCGAGCCTCGATGATCAGGTCTTTCGCGAAATCAGCATCTCGAATCGGCGCACCTTGAACGTGTGCGTCATAGCTCGCCATCAGAAAGTAACTTCCCTGTGCACGCTGAACCTTGAATCCCGACTTTCTGAGACTGATTTCAAGAAAATTTTGTTTGTCGCCATAGGTTTTTGGCAAGGTTGACAGGTAATCCATACACCATTGACTCTCTGAGATCATCGCAGCCAGACCACGTTGTGTCGCAGGATTCGTGCAAAAAACGGTTGCCTGATGAACCAAGCGAACGTCGCGCATGAGCTCGGCAGGGGCAGTCACCCAACCAACCTTGAAACCTGTGAATCCAAAGGTCTTGGCGGCAGAACTGATGCGGACCACATGCGCTTTCATGCCTGGCATCGAGGCTGGCGAAATTGCTTCCTGGGGATTTCCATACGTCAGATACTCATAAACCTCGTCACTCATCAGAATTGAATCGTGAGCGAGAACCGCCGAACAAATTTTCTCCAATTCCTCAGCAGTGAACAATTTTCCGGTCGGATTGTGTGGCGTGTTCAGAATCATGAGCGCAAAGCGCGATGAAGTTGCCGCCTTGAATTCATCCCAGTCGATGGCCCATCCCTTCGCGGAAATTCCAGCAGGCGTGTCGGGAGCATGCAGTCGCACGGGAACAAGAACACCGCCCGCGTTCGCAATGGCCTGGGCGTAGCTGTCATAACAGGGCTCGAACACGACAACCCGGTCGCCTGGATTCACAAAAGCATTGATTACGGAATAGATTGCTTCCGTTGCGCCAGTTGTGATTGTGACTTCCTGGTCTGGGCAATACTCAACACCCGTGCGCATCCGCACGAGCTCGCTGACCGCCTTGCGGAGTGAATTTTCACCAATCGAAGGTGCATATTGATTATGGCAGTTGAGAGTTTCCTCAGCGACTTTCTGGAGAACTTCTGCTGGACCCGGAAAATCCGGAAATCCCTGCGCCAAGTTCACTGCGGCGTGTTTATTTGCAAGTTGGGTCATCTCGGTAAAAATGCTGGTTCCAAATGGCGCCCAGCGTTGCGCCAATTTCATTGACATAATCAATCCCCTTCAGCCGCGAGAGCCCGAACGCGGGTCAAGCGCATCCCGCAAGCAGTCGCCCAACAGGTTCAGACACAGAACGGTCAGAAAAATCGCCGCTCCCGGAAAAACCAAAGTCCACCACGCTTCGTAAAAGTAGGCTTTTCCCTCTGCAAGCATGGCTCCCCACTCCGGCGCAGGTGGACGAACTCCGAGGCCAAGAAAACTGAGGCCTGCCGACTCCAGAAGGGCGCTGGCAAAGCTCATCGTTGCCACCACAACAATCGAATTGAAAATATTGGGCAGAACATGGCGAAACAGGATTCTGGAAAGCGACGCACCATTGGCATGGGCGCTCGTCACATATTCCTTGCCTCTTTCTCCCAATGCTGAACTCCGTGCTACCCGCGCAAACGTTGGTGCATAAGCAATACCAACGGCGACCATGAGGTTGACAATCCCCTGACCCAAAAAAGCGACCAGAATCAGTGCCAACAGAATTGCTGGAAATGCCAACAGACAATCATTCAACCGCATCAACAGGTTGTCGACCCGACCACCCAGATATCCAGACAGCAGACCCACAGGAACACCAATTCCTGCACCAAGTGCGACAGGCAGAAATCCAAGAAGCAGCGACACACGACCACCATGCAGAACTCGCGCAAACACATCACGACCCGAGCCGTCGGTGCCGAAAGGATGACTCCAGGATCCACCTTCAGCAAAAAAAGGAGGAAGGAACTTGGAGGATTCCAAATCAATTGCCAATGGGTCATGGCGAGCCAAGACATCGGCTCCCAGGGCAGCCAAAATCAGGACGAACAAGATGAAGACGGCAATCTGGGCCGAGCGGTTGAGTCTCAATTCCCGAAGGAGGCTTCGCCAAACCGTTGGGCGTGTCGTCATTTCGCACCCCCCGAACGTCCCTGCTTGGTTCGAGGATCCAACCAACCCACGGCCAAATCTCCCAACAGATTGAAGAGCACGAAGACCGCTCCGACAAACAAAGTTCCCGATTGAACCATCGGGAAATCCCGGCTGCTGATACTTTCCACGAGCAACTTGCCCAAACCGGGCCAGGCAAACATCGTCTCGGTGATGACCGCCCCGCCAAAAAGGGCACCCGCCTGCAAAAACAAAACCGTCACGATGGGAAGGGCAGCATTCCTCGCTGCGTGTTTGAAAACCACCTTGAAGGATGAAAGACCCTTTGCACGCGCCGTTCTGATGTAATCCTGTTGAAGAACATCGAGCATCGCCGAGCGGGTCATGCGGCAAATATGTGCCATCGGGATTGTCGAAAGCGCCACTGACGGCAAGATGAGATAACGCGTTGCAGAAGCAAAAACATCCCAACCTTGGCCGGTCACGGCCAAGCGCAAGCCGTCGAGCGTGTACATTCTAAATAGAGAGTCGGTTGCAGGATCGAAAACAATTTCGTCAGACAATCGTCCGGAAGTTGGAAGCCATCCCAGATTCAAACTGAAGAACCACATCAAGAGAAGGGCAAGCCAAAAAATCGGAAGACTCACACCAGCGAGCGCAATAAAACTTGCGATGCGATCGATCCAGGTCCGACGTGCCACAGCAGATGCGACACCCAGCAACAAACCGACAGGAATGGCAATCAGGAGCGCGGAGACAGCCAATTCAACCGTCGCAGGAATTGCTGTCGCAAAAAGTCTGGAAATGGGTTGGTCATGAAACAAGCTGTGACCAAGATCGCCTTCAAGAACAAGCTTTTTAAGATATGTGCCGTACTGAATCCACCAAGGTGCATCCAGATTCAAGGATGCCCGGATATATGCAACCCGTTCCGGTGTTGCTCTCTCTCCCGCCATGACCAAAGCAATATCACCGGGAATCAACTTCAACGCCCAAAACAACACGAGGGTCAGCAACAGCAGAACCGGAACAGATTGCAGAAAACGTAACAGAGCTTGCCGGGCAAACATTGAAACTCACTTGCTGTTCAGGCTGACCTTGAGAAAGCGGCGTGAACCGTTGGGTTGAAGAACAAATCCGTTGACTCTGGGATCCATGGGCATCGCAACCCGGGAGTGCGCCAATGGAATCCAGGGCGCATCCTGATGAATAAGTTGTTGTGCCTGCTTGTACATCTCGGCACGCTTCTTTTGCAGGGTGACACGCTGCGCATCGCGCAGGATCTGGGTGACCTTGGCATTGTCATAAAAGGCAATGTTGGACGCTGGTGCCTTTGCGTTGTCTCCACTCAGCAAAACACTCAAAAAGTTGTCCGGATCGCCGTTGTCGCCCGTCCAACCCATCAGAGCCATCGGGTGTTCACCTTTTTTGGTTTTGTCCAAGTAAACAGCCCACTCGTGGGTTGTCAGTTGGACCTTGACGCCAACTGCCTTGAAATCGGCTTGCATGGCTTCTGCCACTCGCTTTGCATCGGGCATGTAAGGACGCGAGACTGGCGGGTAGTACAATTCGGACTCAAAGCCATTCGGAAAACCCGCTTCAGCCAGAAGCTGACGAGCCTTCGCCTGACTGTATTGATAAGCGGCAATGGAGGAATTGTAACCCCACAAGGATGGTGGGATCGGATTCACTGCCGGAATTCCCATGCCGGCATACACGCCTTTGATGATGGCGTCCTTGTTCACGGCCATGTTCAGCGCCCGGCGAACCTTGGGATTGGAAAATGGCCCCTTGCCTGTATTGAATGCCAGATACGCAACATTCATCGCAGGTTCTTCAATCACCTTTGCATCTGGTCTTTTTTGCTTGATGGTTACAACTTGATCCGGCGTTGGGAGATTCATCATGTGAATCTCTTTCGCAAGAAATGCGTTCAAGCGCGTGGATGCGTCGGGATAGGCCCGAAAAATCACCCGAGCCAGCTTGGGCTTGCCATCCCAGAATTCCTTGTTGGCATCGAGGACGATTTTTTCATTTTTGGTCCAGCTGACAAATTTGAACGGCCCAGTGCCCACAGGATTCCTTGCGAACTCCTCCTTGAACTTGCGCACGGCCGCTGGACTCACGATGGAGGCAAAGCTCATCGCCAGATTTGCAAGAAACGGTGCGCTTGGTGTCTTCAAGGTGATGCGAACCGTCTTGTCGTCCAGTTTGTCAACTGCCGAGACGAGCTTGTCCATGCCCATGTCCTGCCAGTAAGCCCAGGCCTGTGCATACTTGAAAGCTTCATGCTTGGGGTCATGCTGACGCAAAAAACTGAAGACCACAGCATCGGCATTCATTGCGGTTCCATCGTGAAATTTCACATTGGGCCGCAAGTGAAAAGTATATCGGAGTCCATCCGGACTCACGTCCCAGCGTTGGGCAAGGCCAGGCTCAATTTCAGTGGTTCCGTCCTTGAACTGAACCAACGTGTCAAAAAGGTTGTCGCAAACATTGAGACTTTCCCCGTCGGTTTCCTTGGCAGGATCGAGGGAAACCGAGTCGCCCCCGCGTCCGTAGATGAGAACCGCCTTGGAATCGGCTTTCGCAACTGGGCAATGAATTGTTGCAAGACCTGCGAAAAAAGCGGTAATTCCAATCAAGAGATGATTTCGCGTGGTCATGACCATGGGCTTGTCTCCGCGTCAATTCAAGGTGATAAAACACAAACGCGCGCCGGTTTTAGCTCATGCAAGGTGGAAAGGCAATGCGCCTCGAACGAGCCGAATTCGAAATTCTCCAACAACTCCGAGTAATTCCGGAATTCAGCCGGGAGCAATTTCCTGTTGTCCATCTTCTGCTCTCCGGCGGCAAAGACAGCATTGCGCTGCTCCAGCTCATGCAGAAACTGCAAGACTGCTCGCCAGACTGGAGCGGAATTTCATTTTCGCTGGTGGCACATCATTTCAACCACAAGCAGCGCGGACAAGAATCCGAGCTCGACGAGCAATTGTGTATCGACGTCGCAGCCAGGGTTGGATGCCCCATTAAAATCTGGAGATGGCCGGAAAGTCTGGCCAGTCGTGCTCAAGATGGGGAGAATTTTCAGGCTCTGGCGAGACAATGGCGGTACGACAGCGTCCACAAATTTTCTCAGGAAGGAGCAATATACAGCTTGGGGGCACGACCATCGATCATTGCGACGGCCCACCACCGCCGCGATCATGCGGAAACCGTGCTGCACAATTTGGCCCGAGGGTGTGGGGTCAACGGTCTACTTGGGATTGCGCCCTGGTCTGATTCGAACCGAACCTTGCGTCCACTTCTTTGGCTCAGCGGCGAGCAGTGCGATCAGTATATTTCCAAGAAAGTCTTGCCTCACAGAGAAGACTCTTCAAATTCCAGCCTTGACTACACACGCAACCGCATTCGACACGTCGTCCTCAAGGAACTCGAAATGCTGAATCCCAAAGCGGTCGAGCACATCTGGAATCTTTCCGGCGACGTGATGAACTCAACACGATCCATCAAATCAAATTCCACGCGATCGGGTCTTGAGGATGAATTCCATGTGGCCGTGCCGCTCGATTCCATTCAGAGTCCAAACGATTTGCATCGAGTTATTGCAGAAAACTGTCCCGTCGGGACAACACGCCTTTCCCGCGAGGCCTGCAACAATCTCTTCACTCACCTGCTCAAATGTCTCAGAAGCCCACAATCTGCCGAACAACAGTACAATTTTGCAGTGTCGGAGCATGTTTCCTTGAACCTGACAAGTAAACAACTGGAAATCAAGGTGAGTCTGCAAGGCTTTGGCAAAACACCTACAGCAGTCAGAGAACAGCTTTGACATAGTGCAGCCGCGGCACAAGGACTGGTTGACTTTCACAAGTTACGATACACATTGAGAGTTCACTTTCTGGATGACCGCCTGAACCACGGATCATCGAAGGAGTCTTGCGATGAAAGATTCATGGCTGAAAGCCATCGTAGTTTGGGCCGGCGTGTTTGCCCTCGTGATTTTTGCATTCAAGTTTGTGAGTAAAGGTCACACGGAAGAGGCTGTCAGCTACTCAACTTTTGTGGAATATCTCGACAAGCCTGCAACAGATCCACTCAAGATAGTTGGCGACGTTGAGGTCAGGGGTGACCCTTTGCGAGGCGACGAATATTCGGCGCGACTGCGCAACGGCAACACCGTGACTGCATACGCCCAATTCGATGAGACTCTGCGCAAGGAAATGCGCGACAAACTGACCCAGCGTCAAATCAAAATCAACTACAAGCGGACGGACGATGGCCAAGCCTGGTGGGGAATTCTGAGCACCTGGATTCCATTGATCGTTGTCGTTGGTTTGATGTTCCTTTTCCTGCGCAACATGCAGGGAGCGGGTGGCAAGGCTCTCTCGTTTGGCAAAAGCCGTGCGAAGATGATGCCTGAAAACGCTCAACGGGTGACGTTTAAAGACGTTGCAGGAGTTGAGGAAGCAAAACAGGAGTGTTCAGAAATTGTGGCCTTCCTCAAAGACCACAAACGCTTCCAGGAAATCGGGGCTCGCATTCCAAAGGGCGTTCTGATGATGGGTTCGCCCGGAACCGGAAAGACCCTTCTTGCTCGCGCAATCGCCGGAGAAGCAGGTGTTCCCTTTTTCCACATCAGTGGTTCAGACTTCGTTGAAATGTTCGTGGGTGTGGGTGCATCACGAGTGCGCGACCTCTTTGAAAATGCCAAGAAAAATGCACCATGTATTGTTTTTATCGATGAAATTGATGCGGTGGGCCGGCACCGTGGTGCGGGCGTTGGCGGTGGACACGATGAGCGCGAGCAAACTCTCAACCAGTTGCTCGTGGAAATGGATGGATTCGAAGCCAATGATGCGATTATTGTGATTGCCGCAACAAACCGTCCCGATGTTTTGGATCCGGCACTGCTCCGACCCGGTCGCTTTGACCGCCGGGTGATCGTGAATCTGCCCGACGTGCGCGGCCGAAATGAAATCCTCAAAGTGTACATCAAGCGGGTCAAGTCTGCAGACGATGTGAATCTTGAGAAGATCGCCCTCGGCACACCGGGATTCTCGGGTGCGGACCTTGAGAATTTGGTCAACGAAGCAGCCCTGATGGCCGCTCGCGCCAATGCCAAGCGCGTGACAGCCTCGCACTTTGAAGAAGCCAAAGACAAAATCATCATGGGGCCAGAGCGCAAATCCATGGTGATGAACAAAGACACTCTTGTCATGACGGCTTATCACGAGACTGGACACGCTCTTGTTGCATATTATCTGAAATCAAGATCGGATGTTCACAAGGTGACCATCATTCCTCGTGGGCCAGCTCTTGGTGTGACAGCGTTTCTTCCAAAAGAAGACATCTACAGTTCATCCAAGGAAGACCTCCTCACCGAGATCGCCAAGGGCATGGGCGGGCGAGCTGCGGAGGAAATCAAGTTCAGCCGCTTCACAACCGGAGCTTCAAACGACATTCAACAAGCGACGAATCTGGCCCGGGCGATGGTTTGCCAGTACGGAATGAGCAAGCTTGGACCAATCAATTTTGGCCACAAGAGCGAAAACCCATTCCTTGGCCGCGACTGGGGCGAAAGTCGCAATTATTCGGAAACACTTGCACACGAAATCGACGTGGAAGTCTCGAAAATCATCAACAGCCAGTACGAACTTGCCAAGCAAACTCTCGTCGACCACATGGATGTCTTCGAACGCTGTGCGCAAATTCTGGTTGAAGCCGAAACACTCGACGCAGATGAATTTCACGCAGTCGTGCACGGTGCCACTCTCGAAGACGTTCAAAAGATGCAGCACACAAAAGCTGCAGCTGCTCAAACAAGTGTCGACACTGCGAATGCAACTGCCCAGGCAGGCCAGTCGCCAACTGCAATCCAGGATTCGGGCTTGTCGACAGGCCAACCAACCCCAGCTCCGAGCGCATGATCGAGAAAAGACAAAAAGGCGCCGAGAAGTGCCAATACCTTTTGGACCACGTCCGCGTGGTCCAAATGGGAATCCTCAACGCAACGCCCGACAGTTTTTCCGATGGCGGACGTCACAACACTGTAGAATCCGCCTTGAGCCATTCACTTGAATTGGTCAACTCCGGAGCTCATGTCATTGATATTGGCGGGGCAAGCACACGTCCAGGTTCGGTGATGCCAAGCGTCGACGAGGAATGGGAACGAGTTTCAGAAATTCTGTCTGCGCTCAGAAAAAATCTGCCTCAACACATTTTACTGAGCCTGGACACCTGTTCACCCGAAGTGGCGTTGAGAGCCGCCAAGCGAAATTTGATAGATATCATCAATGATGTTTGTGCAGCGCAAGTTTCCGCGAAAATGGATGGTAAAAGCGAAGACAATGCAGACTGGCCGCAAGAAATCACGACTGCCGACGTAGCTGCAAAATTCGGTTTGGGCCTTGTTTTGATGCACATGCAGGGCGAAACCAGGACAATGCAATGCAACCCGACGTATCGGGATTGTGTTGACGAAGTGACCGCTTTCCTGGTTGATCGAATCCGCGTGGCACGTGATCTTGGTGTCCAGTGGTGCGCCGTCGATCCGGGCATCGGTTTTGGTAAAACGCTTGAGCACAACCTGGAACTTCTGAGTGCACGAGGAATTGCGAGTCTTTCTTCAACAGGAGTGCCGCTGCTGATTGGCTTGTCGCGCAAAAGTTTCCTGAAAGCGCTTGCGGAAAGGACCGGAGACTTCCCGTCGTTTGACTCATCAATGGAAGAACTGAAATGGCGTGACGAACAAAGCAGTATTTGGGAACAAGCCTGCATTGAGCGCGGAGCAAAAATCATCAGAACACATTCAATCAAGAGGGCATGAAAGATCGCCATGGATTTCAAGCAATTTCTCATTGACCTTCAGGACCGCCTCAAAGAGCACGAGCAGGCTCTCGAAGATTTGAGCTCGAGCTCCAACGGAGTTGGTCCCGAATATATTCGCGGCTACGAGGACGCCATGCGAAGCGTTCACCGGGTTGCTCTGGACATGATTCGCGACTGGACATCGACTGGCATTTACGCGCACCCGCCACATCCTCATCCTCGTTCGCGAACCTATCGTTCGGAGCCCGCTGATTGGTGGATCCAGGACACATCCGGCGCGACGCTGCGTGGACTGATTGCCGACAAGCTCAATCAACCAATCAGCTCAAAGCCAAATGCGGTGATTTTTGACCTCGATGGCACCTTGTTCGATGTTGGTCATCGGACTTTGGGAATCCTGAGAAAATGGCTGACTCAACCAGAGTCCCGACATTTTCCGAAGCAACTTGTGAAAAGAGTTGAAGGAATCAATTTCAATCACATCGGTTACAGTCTATCGCACGCATTCGAAAACGCCGGCATGGATATGCGCAATCCCGAAGTGATGGAGATTCTCCTGGCGGCCGAAAGGTTTTGGCGACGTAAATTTTTTGATGGCGAAACCCTCGTCGAGTTCGACCAGGTTTATACAGGTGCCGTCGAGTTCGTTTGGTTCTGTAAAAAAATGGGTGCGAAGATCGTTTACCTGACAGGCCGCAGCCAAAAAGTCATGGCCAGCGGAACGATGCGTCAGCTCGAAAAATATGGTTTTCCTGTTGAAGAGGCCGAGCTGCTGCTGAAAGTGAACACAGTCACGGACGATGCTGTTTTCAAAGAGGAGGCCTTTCGAGCCGTCAGCAACAACCATAGGGTTGTCGCAAACTTCGAGAATGAGTACGTCAACATCCGCGGCATGGTACAATGCGATCCTTCGGCCGTCCATGTGATTGTCGACTCCCAGCATTCCGGCAGGCCGACGCTGCCGATCTCGGAGAAAGTCTATCGAATTCAGTCTTTTGCCGACTGATACTATTGACAATCGAAAGAAAGAATACAGATTGTGATACTGGGAGTGCGCGACCGACCATTGCATACGGTCAGCACCAGGTCCACGGAGGATTTTATGGCTTTATTCAAGAGATTCTTCTGGTTTTTTGCGGTCAACATTCTTGTCATGGCGACAATTTCGATTGTCACCTCGGCGCTCGGCCTGAACAGGTACATGACCGCCTATGGCATCAATTATGTCTCTTTGGCCGGATTTTGTTTGATTTGGGGTATGGGCGGAGCATTTATTTCTCTGGCCATGAGCCGAATTATCGCCAAGTTTTCAATGGGCGTTAAGCTTATCGACCCCAACCAGGCAATCGGCCGTGAACGCGAATTGTTGAATAGCGTTTATTCACTTTCGCAAAAGGCAGGATTGAAAACCATGCCGCAAGTCGGAATTTACGAAAGTCCCGACATCAACGCTTTTGCCACCGGCCCAACCCGCAATCGCTCGCTGGTTGCAGTCAGCACTGGCCTGTTGAATTCCATGAGCCGTAACGAAGTCGAAGGTGTGCTGGCGCACGAAGTGGCACACGTGGCCAATGGCGACATGGTGACCATGACCCTGATTCAGGGCGTCGTGAATGCATTCGTCATGTTCTTTGCAAGAATCATCGGATTTGTGGTTTCACAATCGGTCGAAGAAAAAAATCGCCCCATGGTGAACATGATTGTGGTTCTGGTTTGCGATATTGCCCTGGGTATCCTTGGCTCGATGGCGGTGGCTTGGTTTTCGCGTTGGCGTGAATACCGAGCAGATGCGGGCGGAGCGCAACTTGCCGGCCGTGGCAACATGGTTGCCGCGCTGGAAAGGCTCCAACGTGGTTATGCCTACATGGAAGCCGACAACGCACCGCAGTCGGTTGCTGCACTCAGAATGTCCAACAAGCGCAGTGGTTTTTTTGCTGCACTCAGCACCCACCCTCCTCTGGAGGAGCGTATCGCACGCTTGCGTTCGGCACCCGGTCTGTGAACCGGGTTTTTTCTTGCCTGAAATTCTTGTCAGTGGGGTTTGACTGACGCGTCGGTCTTAAAGACCGCGCGTCAGTTTGATTCTTCCGAAGGTGTCGGTTGTGCCGTTTCCAAATTGACCAGACAAGCCACGGTAGTCGGTCTCGAAGCTTGAATTCAGCTCTTTGCTCAGGTCGACCTTGTAGATCGTTGGCTCTACATCTGTTCCCAAAGAAACGCTGACGTCATAGGTGCCATCGGCATTTTTCTTGATCATCGAGCTGTCGATGCCAATGGAAGCTTTTCTGTTTCCACCCTTCAATGTCGTCCAGTTGTTGTCATCATCCGGCATCGCGCTGGCTGCAAAGGGTGTTCCTTTGTCATCGAGGATGAGCGTGAGCCAGCCCTCGACGCTTTGCGGAGTGCTGCACGTGAAAGCGTTCGCAAAGGTTCCCGAACAAGTTGCCGTTTGCCAGGAATAGCCGCGGATCGAACCTGCTTTGCCCGCAAAAACGAAGAGTGAATCTTCAAACACGGTGGTAAAAAAGTATGCCCTGTCTGTTGGGAATCCAGGATTAGGCCCCTGGTCGGAACGACCTTTATTGTAGAAACGAAGCATGCGATTGACGTCGATCACCATGGTCAGATTTGACTTCTGACCTGCAGCGATTTTCAAGCCGTCCTTGATTGGAAAGTCGATATTGATGCTGTTTGCACGGCTCTCCCAGCCCTTGCTCAAATACATTTCCGTTTCCTGCGCGGTCACATTCTGGAAATCAGTGTGGCCAGGCTTGATCGACTCGTTCGTTGAGGCTTTGTTTGTCTGGGTGCAGTACTTTTGATAACCGAAGCTGTTGTTTGCAGTTGTTGCATCTGTTTGCTTGAATGTTGCACTCACGCAACCCTTGATTTTAGCCTTGGGTGCAAAAGTCACACTCAACGTGCTGTAATCACGCGCCGAGACATCGAGCAAACCTGCCGGTTGAGTGATGTCGATCAGCTCACCGCTTTCGTTTGTGAGCTTGCAGGAGCCATCTGCCTGAGGTGTGATGAGTTTTCCTGTCTTATCCACACCGCACTTGCAGGTTTCGCCCGCTGCCAAAGTGATCGGAGTCCCATCTGCTTTGTAGCAATCATAGGTGGTGAACAATTGGCTCAGGTCAATTTCCGAGCCGCTGATTTTGATTGACTTGCCTGTGTCACTCTTAAAGATGTTGAAATTCGCATCCGGGCCTTTGAGATCCATGCTCAAAATGCTGACTTCAAAACTGTCCGGTGCCCCCGATGCAATTGAATCCGGCTGAGCAGGCGACGTAGCCAGCTCATGCGAGCTCAATCCCAGCAGACTCGATGTGCCTCTGGTGTTTGAGTTTGCTGCCTCAAACGAAAGAGCCAATTGCCCCGTCAAAGCCGCTTCGGGAGATGTTTCGCCCGACTTTTTCTTTCCGCACCCAGCCAGACCGACACCAACAAAAACCATCGTCGTGGCACAAACCAACCGCCAACTCTTTGCGCGAATTGCAAACTTCAGAGACATCACCTCGGAACCTCCCAATGAAAAACAACCCACATTCTGAAAATGAAGGAGATTATGATAATAATCCCAGGTCTGTGTTCACGGGTACCATCGGAATGAGAATTCCTTTGCAGTTTCCGCCATCGGGGGTTGATGTCTCCGAATTTTGACTGACTTATTGTTCAAGGAAAACTTTCGCTGATGGTGGCTGCACTTGGGGAACGAGAAGTTTTTTTTGGACCCCAACGTGCACTGCTGCGTGCTTTGCTGCTGAAAGATGCAGATGCTGTCCGTGATTTTTCCAGGCGCTTTTGCCTTGATGTCGCGGAGATTCTTTCCGCCGACGTTTACGTTCCAGGCGAAGCCGTGCCTGCACTTTGGCATTTGACAGAGCAACTGTCAGAGCGCCATCCCCTGCTCCCGCTTGAAGCTTCCAGGCTGTTTCAATTCACCGATCTCGGAGAGCGCGGTTGGCTCCTTCTCGCTGCTCGTGATCTGCAAATGGCTAAAAGTGTGTTTCAGGAGTATTTTGCAGACATCAGCCTCAGGATTGTCGAAAACAGCGAATCCATCTCATTTGAATGGAGCCCTCGGCATCCGGTACCTGTCACAATTTCTTTCTATGCAGCATCCATTTGTCTGCATTTGCTCATCGGCCAAGGAATACCGATAGCTCGTCACGCAAACCTTTTACTCCCCCTGACAAGTCGACCGACAATTAAAAAAATTGAAAGCGTTCTGAGCGAAAGGCTTTGGGCTGACTTCGGATTGCGTCCAGCATACGCTGACCATGTGCTGACCGTGACGCTCGCCAGAGAACTTCTTTCCATCCCATTTCGTTCTGCAGACGCCTCTGTGTTTCAGTTCTTTTCTCAGCGGCTTGAAAAAAATCACAGTCGAACAAGGAGAATTGAGACAAATCTCAAACCAACAGATCTCCGGTTCAAAGTGAGGGAACTTCTTCTTCGAAACATCTCTCGACCCGACTACGGCAGCAAAGAGGTGGCATCCGAACTTGGATTATCAACACGAACTCTTGAACGCTCGCTCGCCCGCGAGAACTTCAGTCTTCGCGAAGTCAAGCAACAACTGCAGAGAGAAACCGCAGAAGAAATGCTGAGCATTGGCATTCGCGCCAAAGAGGTCGCTGAAAAAATCGGCTTTGTGGATGTCGCGGCATTCTCAAGGGCATTTCACAAATGGACAGGCATTTCAGCCACTCAATTCAAAAAGAGAATCAACAATGAACGGTAAGCAAATTCAGCGAAACACATACTCCTTCAACACGTTCGGAAGTCGACCCATCTTTCGCTATCTGCTGGTCGAACATCGGGATGCTTTTTTGCAGACTCTCGAAGGACTACAATTGGCAAGCGAAGACGTATTGCAGGGAAACCGCATTCTGACGACCGAGGAACAGGGTTCACTGTTCGGATTGATGTGCCAATTGCGCGCTTCAGACAAATTCATTGGTTTTCGATCAGCCAAGCTGCATGACATTCACGACTCTGGTCTTCCAGGAATTTTGGCCCGAAGCTGTGGAACCATTCGCGAACTTCTGGATTTGCATGAAAAGTATTACGTCAAACTCGATTCAGAAGGAGTTCTTGCGCATTTGGTCTTGAGCAAAGAAACGCTTGGTTACGCTTTTGAAAAGCTTGCCTATGCTCCATTTGCCATCCAGGAATATGCACTTGCAAGCACATGGGTTGCACTGACTTCACTTTCACCCGAAGTCAAAAGCCACGTTCTCACATTCGAATTTCCAGGCACTGCCGAAGGACACGGACTTTCCCTGCAGGACATCTCCGATTTGGAACGCGAATTTTCAACCCGATTGGTGTTTTCAGCGGGTCGGCTCGCTTTGACTTTGAAAATTGCGGTACTGGAAGTGGCTATCCCGACGGTCGACCCCAGTTTGAAGCTACTTCTTGAAAGAAAGTTGCGGATTCTGACCAGCAACACGTTGGCAGAAGACACCGAAGAACTTCGTTCGCAGGTCTTCACCGCTGTTCTTGAATTGCGAGAAGCATCCCAACCCATCACTATAGATGCAGTTGCGCAGTACATGGGTGTAAAAAGCGAAGCACTTTCATATGCTCTTCGCTCACACGGTATCCAATTCCAGAAACTGAAGTCTTTGGTGGAATAAGTTCAAGCATCAAATAACGGACACTTATCCCGCAATTTATTCGCAGCCGCCCCTGTCCTCGTCGTTCGTCGGTGCTCATGCCCGGCCCCCTCGCCGCATCCCTTCCGAACCAAGCCTCCAAATTCAGAACGATGTAATTATTCATTTTAATTGATTTTTTTAAAATTTATTTAACTTTTTCTAAAGTACCAACTCTTTTTTACGAAAGTTCAAATGTGAGTCACGGAACAACTCAGAGGGACTGAGAAAAGACTCACGCATTTGGAAAGTCTCAAGGTGAGGCAGACCGGATGAGCTTCAACTCAAGGGTTGAGTTGCGGCTGGAACTATCAGGGAGGAGTGTGTCATGGGACTTCGTATTAAAACCAACGTTGAATCTCTCGTCGCTCAACGTGGTCTCTCCAACAGCAATACCGAGCTCAGCAACAGCTTTGAAAAGTTGTCGAGTGGTTTGCGCATCAACCGGTCTGCGGACGACGCCGCCGGACTTGCAATTTCCGAAAATCTCCGCGCAAAAGTTCGCGGTCTCAACCAGGCAAAACGAAATGCAAACGACGGTGTCTCGCTCGTTCAGGTTGCTGAATCTGGTTTGAGCGAAATGGGCAACATCATGGTTCGCATGCGTGAACTGACCCTGCAGGCAGGTTCAGACACGGTTGGCGAAAGAGAAAAATCATACATCCAAAAGGAATTTGATCAGCTCAGCCAGGAAATCGACCGTATTTCCGACACCACCGAATTCAACGGACTGCAATTGCTTCGCCCGAACGACAAGCCCGACGGAATCAAGGTGCAGGTTGGTTACAACGGCACGGAAAGCGACCAGTTGACGCTGAAATTCGGCGACAGCGCAGACGGAATAAATGCTGAGACTTTGGGTGTGAGGGATACGAATCTTGTCTCCTCCGATCGCGAAACGGTCGCGAAGAACCTGGAGGCCATCGATAAAGGTCTCGAAACCATTGCTTCCTCACGCGCCGTTCTCGGTTCGCTTCAGTCGCGCCTCGGGGCTGCAATCAACAACATCAGCCAAGGCACAGAGACCATGGCTGCCGCTTCCAGCCGCATCCGCGATGTGGACTTCGCCGAGGAAACAGCACGCCTCACTCAAAACAGAATCCTCAGCCAGGCCGGCTTGGCTGTGTTGTCGCAAGCCAACACTCGCCCAGAAATGGCGCTCTCACTGCTTCGCTAAGCGTGTGAACTGAACTTTTGATGTCAACAAAAATGATTTTTTCTGAGCCGCTCAAGGGTTGAGCGGCAGGAAGAAAACCAGGGAGGAAGTGCCATGGGTCTGAGAATAAAGAGCAACGTGGAAAGTATCGTTGCTCAGAGGCAACTGGGCAACAACCGGGCGGAAATGACGGACAGTCTTGAAAAGCTGTCATCAGGGCTCCGGATCAACAAATCGGCAGACGATGCTGCTGGTTTGGCTATCAGCGAGAGCATGAGAGCCCGCATCCGCGGTTTGGCTCAAGCGAAAAGAAATGCCAGCGATGGTGTCTCGTTTTTGCAGGTCGCTGAGGGCGGCTTGGGTGACCTCAATACCGTGTTGACCCGCATGCGGGAACTGACAACACAGGCAGCATCCGACACAATCGGCGCCAAGGAGCGCACATATCTCAATCGGGAATTCGAACAACTTGGCGAAGAGCTGAACCGAATCAAGGACAGCACCGAGTTCAACGGAATGAAGATTCTTTCCGGCGAGCAGGGAAGCGACCTTTCCATCCAGGTGGGTGCGAGTGCACCAAAGGACTCGGACGACTCGTCGGGAATCATCCAAATCAAGTTCGACAACTTGTCTGATTTGAACTCGGCACTGGGTGATCTGCCCAAGAGCATCGAAGGCGAAAGCGGGCAAGCACTTGGTGGTGGAGACACCAGTGAGATTTTCTCGGCCATCGACAGTGCAATGGACAAGGTCACGGATTTCCGTGCATCACTCGGTGCAATGCAAAGCCGGATGAACTCCACGATCACGGCCATCGATGTGAGCAGTGAAAATTTGAGCGCTGCTTCATCCCGTATCCGTGACGTGGACTACGCCTCGGAAACTGCACGTCTGGCTCAGTCCAAGATTCTCACTGCTGCGAGCACATCGGTGTTGGCTCAGGCGAATCAGTTGCCGGAAACAGTATTGACCCTGCTTCGGGGATAACGTAACAGGGCGGGATGAATCTCTTCATCCCGCCCCTCGTTTTTTTTTTTGCGTCAAGCGTTTGAGGAATGACTTATGGCTTTCGAACTCAAGCAAGGTATGCGACAAGCCCAGCAATTGGTTTTGTCGCCCCAAATCCAGCAGGCGATCAAGGTGCTGACACTCGGCCGCATGGAACTGGAGGAACTGGTTGCCGAAGAGCTTCGGCAGAATCCTTGCCTTGAAGAAGGTGAACCCAACGGGGAAGCCAATGAAGCCGCCGAATTCTCGACGCAAGAAAAAATCGACAGCAACAACCAGGCTGAAGCCTCAAAAAGCGATTTGTCGGACGTCGACGAATTGCTTTCTCGCTTCCGCGAAATGCCTGGCGAGGAAAGCCTGCAAAGGGAATCCACCGAATCCGAATTCGATGCTCCGAGCTATGATCGCATCAATGTTGGCGAGGACAGTCTGCACGATTCGCTCGAAGAACAACTCCGGCTGATGCATCTGACCGAATATGAACTCAATTGCACAATGTTTTTGATGCAGTTCCTTGATGACAATGGTTTTTTCACTGGAAATCTCGAAGAACTTTCGCGCGAGCAAAACATTCTCATTGATGATCTCGAATACGCACTGAAATCTATTCAAAGGTGTGAACCCACCGGTGTTGGTGCAACATCCCTCAAGGAATGCCTGCTCCTGCAACTCGAACAAAAGGATGATCACCCGGTCTTGGCGAAACGAATCCTTGAAGAATGTTGGAAGGAATTTGAAAAGCAGGATTTGCCGAAAATTGCGCGACTCCTTGCGAAACCGGTTGATGCAGTCAAGGACGCCCTGATTTTCATCCGGGAAAATCTCGACCCCAGGCCCGCCCGCCAATACGGCGGCTCCCAACAGCACGTTGTCTCACCCGACGTTTTTATCTTTCGTCGCGAAAACAGTTGGGTTGTGAGTCTCAATGAGGATGGCTTGCCGAGACTCAAAATTTCAGCAAAATACGAAAATCTTGTGGAAGCCATCACTGCCGGCAAGAAAAAATCAGCCGATCCCAAAGCTCCTGACGCATCTGAAAAAAACCTGAAGGAGTTTGTCAATGACAACATCAAAAACGCGCGTGCGTTCGTGAAAGCATTGGCAGACAGGAACAAGACAATCCTCAGGGTCACCGAAGTCATACTCGAAAAACAGATCGAGTTTTTTGAAAAAGGGCCTGAGCACCTCAAGCCATTGACACTCAAAAGTGTCGCAGAGGAGCTGGGGCTGCATGAAAGCACCATTTCCCGCACCACAAGCAACAAATACGTGCACACACCGCAAGGCTTGTTTGAACTCAAGCATTTCTTCAACTCCGGTATGAGCACCGACAGTGGCTCAGAGCTTGCCAATGAAGTCGTCAAAGCCTGGGTCGCAGAATGCATCAAGGGAGAAAGTGAACAGAAGCCCTTCTCGGATCAGGAAATCGCCGATTGGATTCAAGAGTACAAAGAGGTCAAGATTGCCAGAAGAACGGTTGCCAAATATCGGGAGATGATGGGTATACTGCCCTCTTCGAAGCGAGTCAGAAGGTTTTAGGGCCTCAGGGCCGAGGAATGGCATGCCAGTGTTGACTTGCCAGGTCGGATTCCCTATTGCGGGAGGATGCGCGAGGCATAATAGCCTCAAGCGAGAGGTGAACGAATGGCCTGTCGGATCACAGACTACATGAAGCACGAATGGATTGCGCCAGACCTCAAGGCCACCGACAAGCCCTCCGTGCTCCTTGAAATCGCAACGCACCTGAGCCGGGCAACGCCTTCATTGGATCTGATGGAACTGCACAGCAAACTGGTTGAGCGCGAGCAAAAGGCGAGCACCGGAGCAGACCACGGAATCGCGATTCCGCACGCAACAATTCATTCAGCAGACCGCATTATCGTCTTGTTTGGAAAATCAGGGAAGGGTATTCCGTTCAATGCCCTGGACAACTTGAATTCAACTCTTTTCTTTACCGTCATCAGCCCAAGCAATCCTCATCCGGGCGATGCGAGCTACCTCCAGTTGATTTCAACAATTTGTCGCCTGATGCGCTCCGGGACATTGCGCGATAAACTGACCAGCGCCCAGTCGGCAACAGAGGTGCTCGAAATCCTGCGCAAGGAAGAAGATCAGAAGCTGGGTTTGACACCCTGAGACCCACGAAAACCTGGAGAGTTGATGCAGAACAAGGAATCGCAGGCTCTTTCAAAAATAATCATCATCAGTGGAATGGCAGGTTCTGGAAAAAGTGTGGCGTTGCGCGCATTGGAGGACATAGGATTTCATTGTGTCGACAACTTGCCGGCTCCGCTGCTTTCCGGTTTCACTGACGCCATCGCAGGTCAACAATTTCACACTCCACTCGTGGCATTGGCGCTGGACGCACGCGATAAATCCATGCCTGCAACCCTGACGCAGATCTGGACACGGCTCAATTCTGTTGCCCAGGTTGAACTCCTCTTTCTTGAAGCCGATGACAGCACTCTGCTCAATAGATTTCGGGAAACAAGGCGCACCCACCCGCTCTCGCAACACGGTTCTGGACTCGCTGCTGATTCACTTGCGGAAGCCATTTCTCTTGACGCTGAAATCCTGGAACCGGTGCGGACTTTGGCAACACGCGTGATTGACACCAGCAAAATCTCATCGCAAATGCTCAGGCAAATTATCCTGCACAATTATTCTCCTTCTGCCGGAGAACTCGAAATCGCCGTGTTGCTTGCATCATTTGGATTCAAGCACGGTGCTCCTGTGGACCTCGACACTTATTTCGACGTCCGCTGCTTTCCGAATCCCCACTATATTCCTCACCTTCGCCCCCTGACCGGCCTCAGCCCCGAGGTTTCGGATTTTGTCCTTCGCGACCCGCAGGTGTTGAAATTTCTGGAAAAAACGACAGATTTGTTGAGTTTTCTAATCCCTTTGTACCGTTCCGAGGGCAAAAGATACCTTGGCGTGGGTGTCGGCTGCACGGGAGGAAAACACAGGAGTGTCGCTATCGTTGAGGAATTGGGCAAAAGATTGAGACCGATTCTGCCGAACCTCAAGATCGAACACAGGCACTTCGACAGGGAGTAGGTCGTGACCGAGCACAAAGCCAGAGTCAAAGTTATGAATCCCTTGGGACTTCATGCGAGGCCAGGGGTGAGCATCGTGAAATGCGCACAGGCGCATCGGCCCACCGTCCTTGAATTGCATTGTTTATCCAACAATTCAAAGGCAGTAGGGCACTCGCTCCTTTCCATCCTGAGCCTTGGCGCCGGCCGCGATTGCGAAATTGAACTCATATGTCGAGGACCACGTGCCGATGAACTCCTTAAGGCCGTAAAATTTCTGTTTGATACAGATTTTGCTGAGCCAAAGGAGGCAAATGAAGGCGAGTTCCAGGAAGACTCTCCTCGGAGTCCCCATATGCAACGGGTTGGTGGTCGCTAAATTGTCCAAAGGCGGCACGCCTGCGCCGTCTCGTTCCTCGTCAATGACGACCCTCACACCCGACCAGGAGTGGGCTCAATTCTTGAATGCTCAATGCGGCGCGTTGGACCAGATCAACGAGGTCCTTTCAGAGGCCACCGATGAAAGTCAGCAAAACATTCTCAACTCGGTGATGGAAGGATATGAACTCCTTCTCACCGATGAAATCATCATCGAGCACATCAAACAACTCGTCTACGATGAACATCTCGATTCAGCTTCAGCAATTGAAAAGGTTTTTTCCGATGCCGCCAGCAAGATTGCCGCGTCGGTTGATGAGTATCTGCGAGAAAAAAGCACAGATATCGTTGCATGCAAAGAGTTTCTTGTGACCGCCATGACAAGCCGGGATCCACAAGAAAAATTTGCGCACCTGAAAGATAGAATTGTAGTCGTTGAATTGCCTACTCCGCAGGACATCATTTTGTTTCATCAGGCACGGGTTGCAGGAATCATCACCGAACAGGGTGCCGAATTGAGTCATGCCGCGATACTGGCGAGAAGTCTGAATATTCCGACCTTGTTTGGGGTCAAGGGAATTCTCGACCATGGGGTGGAGGGTCAAATTGCAATCCTGGACACAGCCGAGGCAATTGTAGTTATCAATCCCAGCCGCGCGGAAGTGCGCAAGACTGAAGCCAGACGCGCCGTTGATCTCATGGTGAATCAAAAGCTCAAGGCAAAGGCGGGCTCAAGTGCGCGTACGCTGGATGGAGAAAAGATATCTGTTCTCGCGAATGCAGATGGTCCTGTCGACAGCAATGGAGTTTTGACTTCCGGGGCAGAAGGAATTGGATTGCTCAGAACCGAATTCCTTCATTTGAATTCTGCATCAATGCCAAGCGTGGAAGAGTCGACAGTGTTTTTCCGGATGACAGCAGCTTCGCTGGCACCGCAACCCATCACGATTAGACTCCTGGATGCTGGCGGAGACAAACCGTATCCAAACGGGCATTCATACCCTCCCGGGCCCTATGGGCTCAGAGGAATCCGCTTTCTGCTTGACGAAAAGACAGTCCTCGAAGCGCAACTTCAAGCCCTCATCAAAGCCAATTCAAAAGCGAACATCCGTATTCTTGTTCCGTTTGTGACCGACGTCGAGGAAATCAGAAGCGTGAAAAGAAAGGTCCAGCAAATCTGGAGTGATTTGCCTGCAGATGAACGGGCTGAACTTCAGATTCCACAAATTGGCGCGATGGTTGAAACTCCCTCGGCAGTCATGCTGCTTGACCATCTCTGCAGCGAGTGTGACTTTTTAAGCATCGGCTCAAACGACCTGACGCAACATGTTCTTTGCCTTGAAAGAAGTGATCCGCATGCTGCTGTCCAATCGAGTTCTTTTCATCCAGCCGTGTTGAGGTCGCTCAAAATAATTTTCGACCAACAAAAGAACTCGGAAATTGCCATAAGCCTTTGTGGTGAACTGGCATCGGATCCGATTGCAACAGAACTCTTGATTGGACTTGGTTGCCGAAATCTCTCGGCAAGAGGTTCTTCAATCCCGTTGCTCAAGGACATCATCCGAAACATCCACATCGGTGACGCAGAAAAGCTTTCACAAATTGTTTTAAGGATGAATGGTGCTGAGGAGGTCAGACAATTTCTCGGAGAACGCTACCGCAGCAAATTCGATTACGAAACTGTTGCCGGAAGACGACACAATCAAGCCGGCTGAATTCAAAATCTAAAAGTAAAAGAAATTTCTGACATGGTGATCACTCAAGAGTGGCCACCATACGGGCCCCATGGTGTTTGCCAGCATATGAAAAACAAGCGCCGAACGAGGAGATCCACTCGTCAGTGTCATGGCCGACGTCGCAAGACCCAACAAAAATGGTCCCGGTGAAAGTGGGATCTGTCCTGTTGAAAGTGCATCGCTCCAGAGTGATACGAAATTGGAAGGCAATGGAACATGCATCAACCAAAACAACAGGGCGTTGATGTAGCAAACTTTAAGCCCATCCATCCAACCTGTTTTCTCGTGTGTCGCAGACGCTGCCCTTGCGCTTTTCATCTGCGCATTGAGCAACCAACCACGAAAAAAGAACTCCTCGGCGACAGGTGCAAGAAATATTGCCAACATGCCCGGGCCACTAAAAAACCAGCGACCCAGTTCGATCCGGGCGCGCAACCATTCTTGTGGATAGAAAAGCATCAACAGCAGAATTGGCAACAGTGCATATGCGAAACAGGCCAGTCCGGCCCAAGGTGACTTGGCTTTGCCCAATATGTTGAAGGCTCGGAGAGCATCTCCTCTCCGGTGAATCAACGGCAGCAAGACAAGGACCCCTGCAATCGCAAAATGCCCTGTCATTTCAGCACCCAAAAAGACTGAAATCGTTTTCACCAGCAGAAATGCGAGCACGTAAACAAAGGCCAGGCCAGTCAGAACTTGCATGAACGAAGCTGATTTATTCATCCCAGGCCCCCACCCTTGCATTGACGATGACCGCCAATTTGAACTTCCGGCCACTCCGGGATAGGGTGCCGGCAGAAGGTCCTTGTACCACTTTGAGGAGTATGCCCGATGTCAGACCTCGTCATGCATGTCACCGAGAAAAATTTTCAAACCGAAGTTTTGGAAAGCAACGTTCCTGTCCTGGTTGATTTTTGGGCAGACTGGTGCGGTCCCTGCGTTGCATTGGCTCCGACTCTCGAAGAAGTCGCTCAGGAACGCCAAGGTAAAATCAAGGTCTGCAAAGTCAATGTTGAAGACGAGCCACAGCTCGCAGCGCAATTCAATATCCGCAATATTCCATTCCTTGCATTCATCAAAAATGGCCAAAAAGTCGGCGACCTGGTTGGAAATCATCCCAAGCAGACAATTCTCAAGGCCATCGACTCGATTGCCAATGGCTAAAAGTTCCACAACCGCAGCATCAAGCGGAAAAACCGAAATTCACAAAGCCGAGAGATTCTTGCTCTCGGCTTTACGACGTCATCCGCAGATCGGGAAAAGTGAAACTCTCCTCGAGACGGCTTGTGAGACGGAGCACCGCGATTCGTTTATTTCAATCGACGAGGTTGGCAGAGGATGTGTTGCCGGGCCCGTGGTGGTGTGCGCGACGTTGTGGGTTCGCGAAAATATCAGTGACTCGTTCGCCAACTGGATTGCCGGACTTCGTGACAGCAAAAAAATGTCAGCTGCGCAACGCGAACAGGCATTTGAAAGAGCCCTGAAGGAACAATTCTTCACGATTCACGGAAACCACGAGCTGCCAGTGCCTGAAACATTCTCGACAGGCGACAAAATGCCTGAAAACAGCCCCAACAGGCTTCAGCTGCCTGCCCTCCAGTTCAAATGGACTGCCCAAAGTCTCCAGGATCAACTCTCGTCCGCGAGATGCAGTTCAAAGAAACCTCCAACGTCAAGTTACATGATGCGCTCAGCACACATTGGCTGTGCAGACGCAACCGAAATTGATTTGATGGGAATCGTGACTGCCTTGAATCTTGCTGCCAGCAGAGCACTTGAAGGAATTCATATTAAAAAAATGCCGATGGCGCTGTTTTTCGATGGTCACAGACCTCTCTCAGTCCCGCAAGGCTGGGCTCACACACCACAAATCATGATCACCAAGGGCGATGATCTGCTCAAGAGCATTTCGGCCAGCTCGGTTCTCGCGAAAGTTGTTCGCGACCGATGGATGGAAACATACGCCACGCACTTCCCGATGTACCATTTCGAAGAACATCGTGGATACGGTACCGAAAAGCATCGGAATGCCCTTCTCAAGCATGGGTTTTCCCCTCTCCACCGCAAGTCCTTTCTCAAAAACATCTGTCCGTAACGCCTGTCCTCCCGGCGTCACCGCTGGCGCAATTCCATGCCTTGTTTGAAATTGTTCGCTTTGCCGCACAGAATTCGGTAAAATAAAGACTTTTTTCAAATTTTTTATACTTTCGAGGCAACAAACTCTTGCCCAGTTCACCCCGATTGACACCCGTTTCTCAAAAAAAACCATCAAATTCCGAATCTAACGTAAAGGGGGGCGAAGGGCCTCCAATCGAACGGACAAATCCACTGGAGGTGTTTGATGGCGAAATTTCCCGTCAAGCCGGCATCCGCCGAAATCTCTTACGAGCTTTACGTCGAATTGTTGGATGAACTGCTGAATCCAATCGAGCATTCGCTCGACTTGAATGTTCGCTATGAATTGTACCTCAGCAAACTCGTCTATCTCGAAAATCTGCTCGAACAGTGTTTCAGAAGTGTGAACGGACAATCCAGAACTTCAAATGCAGGATTTTCGCAAAACGATTTGCAGAAGATTCAGGAGGCCATTGCCTCGACACATGACTTCATGAGGGAAACGATCCTCGAAGCTCTCGACTTGCGTTTGTCGCGCATTGGATTCCAAAGGCAATCGGTATGAACTTTTCGCTGCAGGAAATGGTCGATGCATTTGAAAGAACGTCGCTCGACGACAGGCTTTTCATTGTCATCAAATCGATGGAGGAGTTGGATGTCTGCATCGAATTCAACCGCGATGATCAATTCCGTTGCTGGACTTTGTTTTTCAGGGAAGCGCGCGACGAATCTGCACAGAAATGCTCAAGAGCACACTTTGTTGAAATCGCCCGTGCATTCCAACTCGACGACACCACCCTTGCCAACGAGCTCGCGGGACATTTGCTGACACAAGCCGCATTTGCGGATCAATTTGTACGAGAGGTGCGCGAACTCCTCGGGGAAGACGCCGTCAGGGAAAGTATTGTGCGCACCCAATTGTTCATGGATGCACTCAAGGACGCGGTGTCCTCAGCCCTGGACAAGCCCACCCAACCTGTGACCTCCAAGCCTGTCCAGGAAAGAACGACTGAGACCCCGATTCCCGCACCTCAGCCCGGGATCAAGCTCAGGGTCATTAAAGGCTCCTAAAAACATCCATAAAAACAGTAATTTATAAAGTACAGAAGGTGTTTGACCACCCTCGGAGCTGAAGCTATACCACCGCAGGCATGATCGCATCCGAGCTCAGCAAAGGTCACACTTATGTTTGATATTGTTACACAAGGCTTTAAAGACGCATCCTTGAAATTCAAGGGACAAACCAGAATCACCGAGGACAACATTGCTCCGGCTCTGGATACTGTCAGAAGAAGCCTTCTCGATGCAGATGTGGACTTCGGTGTCGTCAAATCGTTTCTCGAAAGTGTACGCAATTCCGCCCTGGGCTCGGTTGTTCACACGAAATCCAAAGCGGCAGACCTTAAAGTTTCGGCGGGCGATCACTTCATCAAGCTGTGCCACGATGAACTTCTCCAACTTCTTGGAGGCGAACAAGCCCGAATCATTCGCAACGAAAAAGGCCCCACTGTTATCATGCTTGTTGGATTGCAGGGCGCGGGCAAAACCACACACGCTGCGAAACTCGCGCGTCTTTTGAAAGAAACACAAAAGATGCGTCCCCTCCTGGTTGCCGCCGATGTTTATCGCCCGGCTGCGCGAGAGCAATTGAAGGTTTTGGGCGAACGCATCGATGTTCCGGTTTTCACGTTGGAGACAAACAACGCCGTCGAGATTGCGAGACGCGGTGTTGAATTCGCACGTCAGGAATGGCTGGACCTCGTCATCATTGACACGGCTGGTCGCCTTGCAATCGACGATGCACTCATGTCTGAAATCGAGGACATCAAAACTGCGGTGACGCCTCAAAATGTGTTGCTGGTCATCGATGCCATGATTGGCCAGGACGCGGTACGCACTGCAAGCGCATTCGACTCCCGGGTCAACATCACAGGCGTCGTGCTCACAAAACTTGACGGCGACACACGCGGAGGCGCTGCCCTTTCCATCAAGAAAGTCACCGGAAAAAATATCCTGTTCACAGGCGTTGGAGAATCGCTCGAACGACTTGAGGAGTTCCGCCCCGAGGGCATGGCGACCCGTATCCTTGGAATGGGTGATGTTGTTGGTCTGATGCAGGATTTCTCCAAGGCGATCGACGAAGAGGAAGCGGCCCGCAGCGCCAGCAGGATGATGGAAGGTCAGTTCAATTTTGACGACTTCCTTGGAATGCTGCAAAGCATTCAGAAAATGGGTCCACTCAAGGACATCATTTCAAAGACACCTCTCGCAGGACAGCTCAACTCTGGCGACCTCAGCAAGATTGACGATCGTGAAATGTTGCGCGTCGCAGCCATTGTCCACTCAATGACCCGTGCAGAAAGAACGAACCCCAATCTGCTGTTGCCCAAAACTCCGGAAGGTCGTTCACGCCAATTGCGGATTGCACGCGGTTCCGGCCGTACCGAAAAAGACGTCAAGGACCTTGTCGAGAGATTCATGCAGATGAAGCAGATGATGGGACTTTTCAGCGGTGGACTGGGCGGCGGCCTGCTCGGAAAGATTCCGGGAATGGGCGGACTGAATCAGCTTGCCAACATGGCCAAAATGATGAAAGGAGGCGGCCTTGGCGGCCTCGGTGGACTTGGCGGAATGCCCGGCATGCCTGGCGGAATGATGGGCGGCTTCCCGGGTGGTGGTCGCGCTGGAGGCTTGTCGACACAAGACCTGGCCGAAATCAACCGCCAAAGGAAAAAGAAAAAAGAAGAAAAAAAGGCGCGCGCCAAAGGCCGGCGTTAATCCTCTGCTTCAAAAAAGGGAACCGACAACATGTTCTTCAAATTCGTTGTAGCACAGCATCTGGATGAAGGCGGAGCTGGAGGTGGTGAGAACCCCTTTGCGAAATACATGCCCAAACCACAGGTCAGCTATCCCGATGTTGGCAACGAAAATCAGGTTTGGCTCAAGAAGGTTTACGTTCAAACCTGGGGCTGCCAAATGAATGTGGCCGACACGGAACGAATGTTGGGACTCTTGGGAACCTGCAACTATCGGCCCACTGAAGCGTTGGAAGAAGCTGATTTGGTTCTGCTCAACACGTGCCACATCCGGGAAAAAGCCCGCCACAAACTCGTCAGTCGCTTGGGCGAGATTCGCCCACTGAAAAACAAAAATCCCGACCTCATTCTTGCGGTCACAGGATGCGTTGCCCAGGCAGAAGCCAAGCAGCTCAGCAAAGAAGTTCCATTTGTCGATCTGATCATCGGCCCCGACCAAATTGAACAACTTCCCAGCCTTCTCGAAGAAGTGGTCACAAAAGCGGAAGAGAAAAAAGAGCATCGCGCATTCGGCGTGCATCAACCTCTGGTGGAAGCAAATTTCATCAAGGATGGCGGATACTCGATCCCCATCGATGTTGTTCCTCCATACCTTGATGAAAACAAGAACGAGGTCAGCAA
The DNA here is from genome assembly GCA_049423385.1 of Silvanigrellaceae bacterium. Classification (GTDB taxonomy): domain Bacteria; phylum Bdellovibrionota_B; class Oligoflexia; order Silvanigrellales; family Silvanigrellaceae; genus RFOM01. The sequence continues at coordinate 34,574 of JBMSQQ010000013.1, forward strand.
GTACGTAAACATCATCAAGGGCTGCAACAACTACTGCACTTTCTGCGTCGTTCCCTACACCCGCGGCCGCGAGAAGAGCCGAAAGCTGGATGAGATTCTCGAGGAAGTTAAGTTTTACGTCGGCAGGGGCATCAAGGAAATCGTCCTGCTCGGCCAAAACGTGAATTCATACGGCCTCGACTTTCTTGAAAACCAACCTCCAACAGCAGCTCAATTGCCTCCAGACGTGCAGCTTCCTTTCTCGGAACTCCTATACAAGGTTTCAGAAATCGAGGGAGTTCAGCGCATTCGCTTCACCACCTCAAACCCGCATGACTTCACGCCCTCATTGGCCAAAGCGTTTGCCGAATTGCCCAAAGTCTGCAACGCGTTCCACCTGCCGGTTCAAGCGGGCTCGAATCGCATCCTTGACCGCATGAATCGCCAATACACGCGCGAGGAATATCTTGAGCGCGTCCAGTGGATCCGCAAAGTCCGCCCAGACGTCGCATTCAGCACCGACATCATCGTCGGATTCCCGGGCGAAACAGAAGAGGAGTTCGAGGAAACTCTCGAACTCGTCCGGCAAATGAAATACTCATTTATTTATGCGTTTAAATATTCACCGCGAAAGGGAACACCTGCAACGCGGTTTCGTGATCAGGTTCCCGAAGATGTCAAAGACACTCGTCTGCAAAAGCTCCTGGCATTGCAGCGGGCGGAGACCGAACGTCAGAACCTGGCCGAAGTTGGCTTGACGCGCGAAGTTCTCGTGCTTTACCGCAACAGCAAAGAAGTGCACAGTTGGTACGGACGCACCTACGAAGGAAGATTGGTCAAGGTTGCGTCACCACGAGACTTGCTCGGCAAGCTCGTACAGGTGAAAATCACGGGCGCCAACATCACTGCTCTTGAAGGTCATCCTGAATGAGCGATGCACTTCGGACATTCGTGGACCGAATTTCAACAGACACCTTGAACAAAAAAATATCCCGGTTCACGAATTCATTCTCAGCAAAGACAAGGTCGCGATAGACACCCAGATCTTTCAAATCTGCAAAATCGCCCCGCTCCATTCACTGACCATCGAGGATTGCCTGAAAGGCAACCAACGCGCAAAATTCGAGCGCTTTCCCAATTATTTTTTTATAGTTCTGCTCCATTTCAATCCGGATTCGGCAAACATCAACGAGATTCACATTGTGCTTCTGGATGGTTCCATCGTCTTGATTGCCGACGATTCTCCACCGGAAGGCTGCAACAGCTGGCAGGAACAATTGAGAATTGATGACTCCCTGAGTTATTCGGATGTGGTTCACAGTATTTTCGACGCTTGCATCGACAGCGCAGAGACCCGCATGGCAAGGCTGGCCGATATCGTTGGGCAGGCCGAGGAACTGATTGTCAATGAACAGTTCAATCCCAAAATGATTCTGCTCCTCAAACAACAGGCTCTCCGGTTTCAGCGCGCCATCAGCGGAACCTTTTCCGTTTTCCGCGAGTTTCTCGCTGTGGCTGATTTGACCTTGGAACAGGAAATTCTCTTTCGAAACATTCTCGATCATCAGGAACGCCTCAAATACGAACTCGACTTTTTCCACAGCGAGCTTGTTGCCCTGTTTGATGTCTATTGGGGTGCCACGAGCTTTTACACAAACGAGCAAATGAAGAAACTCACTGCTCTTGCAACCATTGTTGTTCCGCTTGCATTCGGGACGAGTTTCTTTGGAATGAATTTTGAGACCATGCCATACAAGGAGCCGTGGTTCTTTTATCTTGCACTCACACTCATGCTAGGAAGCATCGTTGCCGTCTTCTTCTATCTCAAGCGACGGGGGATCTTCAGAAGCAGGCAAACCCGTCTGAACAAGTCTCTTCTGGAGCTGCTCAAATAACGTCGGATCCTTGCGTTCGTAGCGAAGAAGAAATCTTGAAATCTGGGCCGGATTGTCGCGCTGCTTGAGGGTGATAAGGCGGGCAAGGCGGGTTTCCTCGGCTGGCGTCAACACCTTTGCCTTCAATGCAAACGCATAGGCGCTCAAACGAACCCAAAGCTTCGGATAGCGCAGGTACATCTTCAGGCGATTTGGATTGTAACCATTCTCAATCGGACTCCATCCCTCTATTTCGTTCAACGCGTCCAAGACCGCCTGACCACTCCGAACTCCATCGGGTCGTGCCCTGTTGATTCCCTCCTCCCACAAACTGTCTTCAACCATCTCATCCGTGAGAGCTTCAAGCTCAACTGGTGAGTCGCTGTTGGAGCCTGACACGTTGTCTGTTTGGCCATCCTTGTTTTTGTCCTTTTTTTTGCGGGGCAAATCGGCCTGACTTTCCGAACTTTCGGGATTCATGACGCTGTCCCACATGCTGCGGAATTCCAAAAGAACAGAATCTCCTCCCTCGGGAAAAAACGATTGTGCGAGCAAAGCCAACGACGCGACAGCAGCGACAATCGCCACGGCCAGCTTTATGCCTTCATTCTTCTTCATTCCCGACCCCAGAACATTTGGTCATTTGCCGCACTTCAACGCAGTGGCTTATCGGCATAAATCTGGCTTTTCCCACAGCATGATTTTTGACTGGGGTAGGAAATTATGTAGACTTCGGTGGTCAACGACATGGCCAAGATCGGAGGAACTTGTGAAAATACTTGTCCTTGTGAAACACGTTCCGGACACGGAAACCAAGATAAAACTTGCCGCCGGGGGCAAATCCCTGGATGACTCGGAATTCAAATTCATGGTGAATCCATATGATGAATTCGCAATTGAAGAGGCCGTCCGCACACAAGAAAAAATGACCGGCGAAAGCGTCGTTGTCAGCATGGGGCCATCCCGGGTCCAGGAGGCCATGCGCAAAGCCATGGCAATGGGCATTGACCGCGGAGTCTGGATCAACACGGAAGGGCATGCCGGCGAACTCGATTCGTTCAGCGTGTCAACAGCACTCGCCAAGGTCATCTCTGAAGAGAAGCCCGATGTTGTTTTTCTCGGACAAAAAGCAATTGATGACGATGCTGCTCACGTCGGTCCCATGGTGGCTGAGCTCTGCTCGATGCCACACATTCAGGTTGTCACAAAAGTCGAGTGGCAGAATGCGGGTCAGTCAGCGCGGGTCGAGCGCGAAGTCGAAGGTGGCATGGTGGAAGTCTATGACATTCAGTCACCAATGGTTTTGGGGGCCCACAAGAGCCTCAATGAACCACGTTTTCCTCCGCTTCCCGGAATCATGAAGGCCAAAAAGAAACCGCTGGCCGAAAAGAAATTGAGCGAACTCTTGAGCGATGCGCCACTGGTCACGGTCAGAGGTTTTGCACTGCCAGCGGACAAGGCTCCCGGCAAGGTGTTCAAGGGAGAGCCTCTTCCGGAGATGGTTAAAAAGGTTGTTGGACTGCTCCGCAGCGAAGCAAAAGTGATTTGAGAACCAGAGAGCATTCGGAGAATCTAAAATGAAAGTTCTTGTTTACGCAGAAGTTCGAAACGGAAAGCTCAAGTCCACGGCCGCCGAACTTCTCACCGAGGCTCGCCGACTGTTGGGTGGAAAAACCGACAGCCTCCACGCGGTGCTTTTGGGTGAGGGTTGTGCAGGCCACGCAAAAACATTGGCAACCTATGGTGCATCAAAAGTTTTTGTTGTCGAGTCCTCAGAGACCAACACGTACCAATGCGAACCACACATCCAGGCATTGAGCCAGCTCATCCAGGCCAACGCTTATCAATTGGTTTTGGGACCAGCATCACCCACCGGTCGCGACTTTTTCCCTCGCCTGGCCATTCGCCACAAGGCAGGCATGCTCACGGACGTCATTTCGCTTGCCCTTGATGGCGAAAAGGTCATCGCGCGTCGTCCGATGTATGCCGGAAAATGCATCGCAGAAGTTTGCAGTCAAACGGCACTCACATTCGCAACCTTGCGTCCAAATGTCATTGCAAGCGAGATTCTCAATGCATCAGCCGAACCGTCGGTTGAAAAATTTGCGCCCAATCTGAACGCATCTGCGATGAAGTCGAAGATTGTTGAAGTACGGAAGGGTAAATCCGAAAAACCCGACCTCACTGAAGCAAGTCTCATCATTTCGGGCGGACGCGCCATGGGGAACGCAGACAACTTCAAGATCCTTCACGAACTTGCGGATGTTGTTGGAGCTACCGTTGGAGCCTCGCGCGCCGCAGTTGACTCTGGCTATGCGCCGCATGACATGCAGGTCGGACAAACAGGAAAGACGGTCAACCCAAACCTCTACATGGCGTTTGGAATCTCGGGCTCAATCCAACACCTCGCAGGAATGAGAACCTCCAAAGTCATCGTTGCCGTGAACACGGATCCCGATGCTCCCATCTTTCAGAAAGCTGATTATGGAATCGTCGCAGACTTGTTCCAGGCCGTGCCAATCTTCAAGGATGAACTCAAGAAAATCTCGGAACACTGAGACCACGTCTTCATTTCGGCGTGCAAGTCGGCTTGTCGATATCGACACCCGGGCTGCATTGCACGCCGGTCAATTCCACACCCTTTGCCCCGACAAACTGAACAAACAAGTCTGAAGACTCAAATGTCTTGGCAGTGGAATTGCCATCCTCGTAGCATACGGTGTGGACTGTCTCTTGCGTCACCTTGTCGGTGCTCTTCACGCAACGCCAACGCCAGGCATTTTCACCTGGATTGTCGCTTGCCGTCGCAATTGCCTTGCTTGTCGCTTTTTCAGTGGTGTCGATTTTGATTGTCGCCTTCAACACACCACCCTGACCCGCCGCAACCTCTTGTGTAACCCAGTCCGTCATGACGCCGACTTCCGCCGAGCATTTGGCAGAAATCGAGGCCGATCCGACGGGCTGAATTGTAAGACAGTTGTTGTTGTCGGTTTTGTTCAGCCAATATTTTATTTTCACTTTCGTGCCGGTCCCGCTCTGGTTTTCAAAGTCGCGAGTGCCAACCGCATTGGGCGAACCGGTGGTCGCCGGAGAGTTTGGATCACCAACGGGAGCATTCGGATCGATCGCTGGAAGATCACTCGATTGAGGTGTCCCAGTTGCACGCGGCAACACTCCCGAGGTGCGCTCAGGTGGATTCACACAACCCGCAAAGCAGCTCAGCACTCCAATCCAAATCAAATTCTTTTGAAGAGACAATTTACCTGGCATTGAGTTGTGCTCCCTTTTTGTCTTTGGATGTCAGCTTTGCCAATCTTTGTTTCTGCATAATATCTTCAAGCAAATTAACGAGACAATCATGTTGCATGGGAGTGAGATGCTCGATCGAACATCCGACGGACTGTCCGCGGATAGAGAGTCGTCGAACCCTCAAGGCCAGTTTCAGAAAGTCGCCATACTGTGGATGGAATATCCCAAAATTGAAAAGCGGCAGTTTGATCCTCAGTTGCTCTTCCCGTCGAAAACCCAAATTCTCGGTAAAGCTCAGCCCGCAGCCAACAAGGCTCAAATCATCCAGTAACCCATCGTATTCCTTCAGCGAATCAACACTCACAACTTTCACAGGAACATCAACCGTGAATCGTTTTGCAGCGCGCCCTTCGACAGATGCAACCTTCTGCAATTTCTTGAACAATTCGGTTGGATCGGGAGGAGAGGAAACATAATCATCCATCTCTTCGTACAAGGACATCTTTTCTCGATACGCGGCGATCAACTCCTGTTCATTTTTGGTGACAAAAATAACAGTGACCTTCTTTCTCTCTTTCAACTTGATGGCAACATCAACCATCTCGGCTTCAGTCCCGAACACGGAGTGATGGATCAGGACAACCTCAATATTTTTAACATTGAGAACCTTGAGCCCCTCCGTTGGTTCCTCCAGGCGAATCACAGAGTATCCTGCAAGACCGTGTTCAACGGCCTTCAGGATCAACTTTGATTCAATCTCGGACATCAAGCGGGCGCGCTGAAGCAACAAAACATATCGTTTTGTTCCAACACTCGATGACATTTTGTTTAAAAACTGGGCCGATTCCATGAATCACCATCCCTCTCAGGGAGAGTATATTTAAAGGCATTGCTCCAATCCGCTGCACGAAATGCCGCATCGCTGCTCCGCCAGAAGATCAGCTTGAGGGTGCAAAATTTGCTGCGAATGAAGCGTGGAATACGGTTTCAATTGGCGCTTCTGCCCAACGTCAATCCGAAAGATGTTCGGCCCGGCTCTGCCAAAGCCCTGGCAACCTCAATGCCCAAAGCCTGATCCTTGGCCCCAAACAGAGCGCCGAACAATCGAATTCCGGCCAAAATCGCTTGGGCAGTTCTCGTTTTCACATTTCCTCGTTTCTGCGCCTGAAGGTCATCAAATGCCACCACGTGCGCCGAATAAAATGTGATGTGTTGAAATAAAATTGAACTGGCCACAGAGGCATTCAGGTTCTGCGCCAGGGTGTTCCTCAATTCCGACCTCATCACGAGATATTCCTGGGACTTGAAACTTCCGGCAGGCCAACCAGGCACAGACCTCAATCCGACATCAATTGGGTTTTCAATCAGCCCGTAGTTGAACGATTCCGACCAGGTCAATCGGGGAGCCAATGGCAGCGAGGTTGAAAACAGCCACTCCTGTTCGGGTTCCGACATTGTTTGCTTCAACGCAGTCAGGGTCAAAGGTCGACGCAACCAGATTTTCAGTCCCGTTCCTTCGGGATACAAAATACTGCCCGCACCCTTGTCGATGGCATATGAAACACTCAAAAAAGAGGGTGGCGCTTCTTCCAGCTGGGTCGTGGATGAAACTGCGATCGTTGTTCTTGCCTCTTTGATAATCGACGGGATGTTGCTCGATATCGTCAGATCCAGAAAGTTTTTTTCATACTCGCGTCGCCATCCAAGTTGCAACGTTCGATTCCATAAGTCACCGACCTGCAATGTTTGAAATTGGCTTCGGAGAGTCACGTCGGAACGCCTTGAATCATAATTCAACGCAAGTGCCTGGACCACGGTTTTTATCGGACGCGGATAGACCAACCTGTCTGCGGCGACTGCCCTGTTTGGTGACATGACTTCCACGGAGGAGAAACGTTTGTTCAACTCTTCAAGTGACTCCAAAGAAGGTTCGGGATAACGAACCTCCTTCAAAGCTTCATTGTCCTTGTCCACAACAGAGAGTTGCAAAGTGTCGCGTGCGGGTACCGCATCCTTGAAAAGGAAGAACTCGGTTGTAGGTGAGGGTCGGACAACCGCCCGAGAAAGTTTCAGCCTCTTTTTTTCACTTTCCTGAATTTCAATTTTTTCTTGGGATACCCATGTCGGAAGAATCCCGGCATCCATCGGTACGATGCAAGTTTTCTGTGCCTGCGTCGAAGTCAGAAACTCCGCAAATTCTGCAGCAGACTGGGTGGCAAGCTGCACCAACCTTGCACGCTGCCGAGCCTGGTTGCGTACATCCTCATCCGCACATGCATTCATTCTCTCGAGCAGTTCTGAACCCTTCATGGGAGAAATGAAATCCTGGAGTGTGCTGTAATCGAGCCGGCTGCCGGTCTCTTCACCACCAACAAAAACTGCATTGTTCACAAACGCATTTCCTTGTTGCACCGCGCGAAAAAACGGAAGAAAGGAAAACCTGTCGGATAAATTCTTCAGAAAAGACAAGCGCGGAAATGCGTCCTGCAGCCAAAGTTCGGCAAGAATACGCGCGACAAATTCGTTTTGGCGGAACTTTTTCCATGACTCTGGCCTCTTCTCGTCGCCACCGGACAACACATGACGGGCAAATGAACGAGCAAGCGCGCGAAAAAGTGCTGCCGAATGATAATCACTGAGTATGGGAGTCACTTTGCCAAATGAACCATGAAGTTGAATTTCGCCCGCCTGTTCGGTGACAAGCTGCTCGATTGTGATTTCCTTCATCAGAGTGATTCGCCATGAATTCTCTTTGGACTCCCCATCCGCAACAAGTGCTCTGCTGAGGAGGGTGTTGAAGATCTCAAGCGTGTCTCGCAATTCATCGTGGTTCGACACTGTGCCCAGGCGAGACCTCGATTCATCTAATGAGAACTTGCTCAATTCAAACTTTGACTCAGGGGGTGTTCGTCTAAAATGTATGGGAGGCGGCAGACCGTGGAATACGATATTGGTTTTTCCTTTCGCATCGGGCACAGCACATCGATTGCAATACACGCCCGATGGATTCCTCGAATTGAGCAGAGAAAGCTGGGTGAATACGGGTGCCGACTGCCAGACTGGATAGACAGGTCCGGAGAACGTGGCATCCCCATCCGCAAACTGTGCGAAGTTTCCGTTCCCCAATCGAGGATGAAACTCAAACCTGATGACGACAAAGCGACACAAATTACGGCGTTCACTTGATTTGTGTCGAGGCTCCGATGTCTTGTGCCTGATGAGCAAAATTCGTTCATTGTCTTGAAATTCGAAATCAACGTCCTTCAGTGAACCTATTTGATACCGCTGGGCGAGGTCCCGAGGTGTGGCAGGACACGCAGAGGGCAATTCCGAAGCCTTGACTCCCTTGATGAGGAGGGCGCCCAGCCCTTCATCAGCAAATGGCCATTCAAATCCGGAAGCATCCGAAACGAACTCGCGTTGCTCGCGACTGATGCCACCGTCCGTGCCCGGCGCCACCAGGTCGCGGTTGGGCAACAACCAAAATGAATCGGTTTGAGGGCCGGTCGCCTGGACAGACTGCGGAAGCGAATAGATGACCTCGCCGTCCAAGGTCTTTCTGTCACCGTTCCAGGCGAGCTCGCCATTTGCCATTGCGGCAGCTTCGGCCCTTCCCGCGAAAAGCGCCTGGCACACAAAAATCCCAACAAAATTGAGAAGGCAAACCAAAGCCACGGATTTGCAATTTGACCACAGACGCAGCAATCGCGTATCCATATTTCCAATCTTTCGAAGCTGAGGTCGGCATGGAGTTTTTGAACGACGAAGAAGTGTCTCGCACCCTTGAGGGCGCATCAAGCATTTCACCCTTTGAGGAGTTAAAAAAACAGGTTGAGGCAATCCTGTTTGCAGCCGAAGCTGCCATGGAAGTTAGCGAAATTAGAAACATTATCGGAGAAGTCTCGCTGTCCGACGTCCGACTTGCACTGCGCGATCTTATGGCCGATTATGCACCAAGAGCCTTTTTTCTCTTCGAATGCGGTGGAAAGTACCAACTGAGAACCCGCCCCGAATTCTCGGAGCTCGTCAGAAAGCAGTTTGCGAGCAAGCCCCGCTCACTTTCAAAGTCAGCCCTCGAAACGCTCGCAATTGTAGCCTATCGCCAACCCGTGACCCGCAGCGAAGTCAACACGATCCGACAGGTCGACTCCTCATCCATCATGACCGCGCTCAAGGAGAAAGATCTCATTGCCGTTGCCGGAATCCGCAAGGAGGTTGGCAGCCCAATGGAATACAAGACAACACAAAGGTTTCTGGAAACCTTTGGCCTTAAAAATCTGGCAGACCTGCCAACCCTCCGCTCTCTGCAGATGAAGCCGGAAGACCAGGAACAGATGGCGCACGCCTTGGCCACCCTGAACGGTGAGGCCGAGGAGGAACCCGAACTCACGGCACAGGATTTGTCATTCGATGACCCCATCGTGATGTCGAGCGAATCTGGTTCCGAATCCGGGTCCGAATCCGGGTCCGAATCCGGGTCCGAATCCGAGCCTGAAGCCGCGGCCGAGCCGGGGTCGCTCCTTGAGGCTGGGACCTCGGAGGCTGAGCAAGTTTTCCACGCTAGCTTGCAGGATTTTCCGGAGGTTCAGGAAGGGGCCGATTTGAGCCTACCGCCCCCCCCTGCCCAGGACGATTCACCCACCGCCGAAGACTTGCCTTTTCGAACAATCGGTGATTAAGCCAACCATCTAGGTTTTCACATCTCAGCGGAACCTATGCCGGTGGCAGTTTTATGCCTGGATCCGCTCGGGGTTACACCACATAACCGGCATGGAGAATTTATCATGGCAGTTGACGTTCAACTGAAAGACCTGCTCGACGCAGGCGTGCACTTTGGTCACCAGGTTCGTCGTTGGAATCCCAAGATGCGTCCGTTCATCTACGGCGAGCGCAACGGCATCCACATCATCGACCTCCAGAAGACACAGAAGCTTTTCAAAAACGCGCTCAGCGCGATTGAAAACACCGTTGCTGAAGGCGGCAATGTGCTTTTCGTTGCAACCAAGAAACAAGCTCAAGACATTATCAAGGAAGAATCCGACCGCGCTGGAATCTTCCACGTTCATCACCGTTGGCTCGGTGGCATGCTGACCAACTTCACAACCGTGAAGGCCAGCATCACCAAGCTCAAGAAGATTGAGAAGATGTCAACTGACGGCACTTACGAATCAATCACAAAGAAGGAAGTCGCCCTCAAGGAACGCCTCCGCGTGAAGCTCGACCGTTCGCTGGGCGGCATCAAGAACATGAACGGCCTGCCTTCCATCATGGTCGTCATCGACGCCAAGAAAGAAGCGACTGCCATTGCAGAAGCCAACCGTCTCGGCATTCCGGTTGTAGCCATCACGGACACGAACTCCGATCCTTCCAATGTGGATTTCGTGATTCCTGGAAACGACGACAGCCTCAAGGCCATCAAGCTTTACGCAACCTTGGTTGCTGATGCTACCATCGCTGGCAAGCAACGCCGCAAGTCCGACCTCGTGCGTGAAGACAGCGCCATCAGTGGCGACACTGGCCGTGCAGGAGTCAAGGTGAAACGCCTGCGCTCGCGCGACGGTGAAGATGACGGAGAAGGCGCTGCAAACTAAGCAGCGCCCTTACCGAAAACTTCTTCAGGCTACTTTTCCAACGAATTTTAGAATGAATCAGGAGAACAACAAAAATGGCAGCAGTGACAGCTCAAATGGTGAAGGAACTCCGCGAAGCAACCGGCGCAGGAATGACTGACTGCAAGAAAGCTCTCGACGAAGCTCAAGGCGATATGGATGCAGCTCTCAAAGTTCTGCGTGAGCGCGGACTGGCTGCAGCTGCAAAGAAATCATCTCGCGCCGCGAGCGAGGGCGTTGTTTCGGCAGTCATCACAAACGACCTCGGCAAGGGATACCTTGTAGAAGTCAACTGCGAAACCGACTTCGTGACCCGCAATGAAGAATTCCAAGCATTCGTTGTAAACCTGCAAACGATCATCCTCAACAGCAATCCCGCCACACTCGAAGCCCTGACCGCTGCCGGTTATGTTACGGGTGGCTCTGTTGCTGAAGCAACGACAAACCTGGTTGCCAAGATTGGCGAGAACATCACTGTGCGTCGTTACGCGACTCTGGGTGAAGGCAAGAATCTTGTTGCATCCTATGTTCACGGCGGTGGCAAGGTTGGCGTTCTGGTTGAACTCACGGCAGAGGGTCTGACAAGTGCACAACGCAGCAATCCTGCCCTCAGCGAAATTGCCAAGGACGTTGCTCTGCAAGTGGCGGCAATGAAGCCCCTCTACACAAACCGCGAAGCAGTTCCTGCCGACATCGTGAAGTCGGAAAGCGAAGTGTTCTGGACCCAGTACAAGAATCAAGGCAAGCCCGAAGCAGCTCTGCCAAAGATTGTTTCCAGCCGTATGGAAACATGGCACAAGGAAAACTGCCTGACCGAACAAATGTTCGTTAAGGACGACAGCAAAACAGTTTCGGCTTACGTTGCAGACGCTGGAAAGCAAGCCGGTGTTGCTGGCCTCAAGGTTGCAAACTTTGTGCGTTTGGAACTGGGCCAGGGCGTCGAGAAGAAGTCGGGAGACTTCGCAGCTGAAGTCGCTCAGCAAATTGCTGCAAGCAGCAAGAACTGAGACTCGCCGCTGTGCCCTTGTTGAAAGGGACACAATGCGTCTCAAGTGAGACACAAGAAAACCGCCCTCAGGCTGACGTCTGAGGGCGGTTTTTGTTTTTCCCCCTGATGGGATAAAATCGAGAAATCAAAAACGACAACCATCAGGAAGCAGCAGTCATGCCAGCAAAAATACGCTTTCATTTGGTATTTGCCCTGGCCATGGCTTATTTCCTGACGAGTGGCTGCAAAAAGAACAGCAGCAATGAATGGACGGATTCAGACCTGCAGGCAATCTCTGCGTCCATCAATCCGGAGTCACCACCTCCACAAAACATACTTGCCCGACTCTTGATGGACGAACGCGAAATTGCGCTGATGTTCGTGAATGCGTGGGCCGGGCGAGTCAATGCCACCGAAGGCAAGAATCCAAATTCCGTTCTCAATCAAGTCAGACGATTGTTCAATCCTGACCACATGAAGAAAATCAGCTTTCAGGAGGCCATATCCCGAACCAGAACTGAAGGATCGGGCACGCATGGTTCAGCAAAATCGGAGCGTCGCCCTCAAGATTCGCTTTATCATGCTCTGTGGAGTCGAATCGCCGACACCGCTGGAATTGCAGGATTCCCGCGATCCTCGAAACACATGAAACATTATCTTGCAAATTCGGGTCAGCCCATCCGCTATTCTTTCCCCGAGGTCGAAAGCATTTTGCAACAGAGCGAAAAAAGACGGCAGCCCGAACGTTCGCCGATTGAAGACCAATTCTTTTCCGAATTCATGAAAAAAAAGCTGCAATTGAGTGGCCTTGAATTGTCGAACTCTGAACTATCCATGATAACGCGAATGAGCCAACGCGAATTGCCATCGTACATTGCCCGACTTCGCGTCTTCATAATGCTTGCTCAATTCACTCAGAAGAATGGAATAAAATCTGCTACGCAGCTGCAAGTCAAACTGGAACAACTGAAGTCAAAAAACTTTCCGGCCAAATCAGCAGACGGAGATGGAGCATGGGTGCAATATCGTCCGATTGGAAAATATTATTCACTTGAACATTCAGAGCCGCACAGTGACCTTTTCTTTGCACTTGGCTCGTTTGCCGGAATCCATTCTGCAACTCCCATAGATGTCAGGGCAGAAGGCGAAACCTTGAAAATTCGATTTGCACAGACCACCTCAATCTATGACAAATACAACTGGGACGAAGGAAAATTTGTCACCCTCTGGTCGGGTTGGTGTTGGAAAATGAATTCAGACAATTGCTTTCAAATCGAATCCCTGACGTCGCTCACAGTCAGCGATCGATCCATTGGCAGACTTCACAAGCTTGGCATGGCACATGAATTCGAAATTTTTGGCAAGGGACCCATGAGCACCGTTTGGGATTCGATCAATTTCCGTGATCTGACCAACCCACAAAAGCAAAAAGTGTGGGACGCACTGGGCAAGGCTCTCGACGAATCACTGACGCCCCTCAGCGAAATTCCGGATTGAAAAATTGAAATAATATAAAAAGAAAACTCCCGTTGCGGAGCGGTATTTCGTCTGCAACGGAAGTTCATTGGTCGATTTTGATTATTTGGAATTGGCCTTCAACAGCGGGATATTTTCAAGACCGCATCCTTCAAAGTAGAACGAACCGTTGAACGTCTGGCCCGTGACTGGATTGAGCAAAGTGAGGTTCAATCGCACAAAGTCAGCACCATCACCATTCCTGAATTCAAGACTGACCAATTTATTGAGTTCAGTCTGACCTTCAGTGGAAACCGACACCATTTGATTTTGTGCTGCCTTCATCAAGGTGACTGTGCTTCCGCGTGCCATTCTAACGTTGATCGACTCAATCGCCGCGGATTTGCTTTCAAACAATCCCGAATGGACGTATTCACTTGAACCTTGGTTGTAGTGACCAGGAATCAATTGCCGAAGCGAAACTGCCGTGATTTGCTTCGTACCGGGTTTTGTCAGAACCGAAATGTCGAGTTCCCCCAAGACCGGGGTCTTTTTGTCAGCGCCGAGCCACTTCTCATTCATGACTCCCTTGCAACTCTTGATGACAGCAAAACGGCCGGGAGCTGCAGTGGAAGAAGAGCTCAGTATCGAATTGTCCTGTTGCTGATTTTGTCCACAAGCCACCAGAAACGGAACCACGAAGATTGCGGACAAGAATTTGCTTTTCATAAAACCTCCCAGCTCGAAAAACAGTAACTGAATCTTTGAATGGTTCTCCAGCCCTAGAAAGAAAGATGCCAAATATATCATTCTGAAATTACTAAAAAAAAACTACAACTGGGTGTAAAGAGTTTCGACAATGCATGAATTATCCGACGATCACTGTTCATCTGAGACCAGAATCCCAGTAGTGCCTCATGACAGAACCATCACGCTAAGAATCGTAATAGGGAAGCTCGTCCATCTGCGGGCAAAAAAAATGAGATCCCTGGGGAAAATTTCCACTTCAAGAATCTCAATCAACTCAAACGAAATGCTGAATTTGCAAACTCACATCGAGAGGATTTCTTTTTCCTTTGCCGTGCAAAGTTCGTCGATCTTCTTGGTGTAGGTGTCAGTCAGCTTCTGGATTTCGTCATTGCTGCGCTTCACTTCATCTTCAGACCAACCGTGTTCCTTTTGAGCGGACTTGGATTTGGTGTTGCCTTCCTGGCGATGATGACGAACAGCGACCTTGGCATCTTCGCCAATCTTCTTGACCTGCTTCGCAATCTCCTTGCGGCGCTCTT
>JBMSQQ010000014.1:0-48388 GCA_049423385.1 Silvanigrellaceae bacterium
CCAAAAAAAAGGCGGCCCGAAGGCCGCCGTCTCCTGCGAGACTGATTCCGCCCGGATTCGGGCGAGGAGAATCAGAACTTGTAGAAGAGTTTGAGGGTAGCAACGTGGGCATCAAAGGCACTATCAACACTACGACCACGAGCAGCCATCACGTAGTCATAATCAAGCTGCACGGGCAGCTTCATTTTCAGACCGTCGAAGCTGACACCAACTTGCGCAGAGCGACCCACGCTTCCGACAGTTTCCTCGTCACCCAATTTTGAGGTTGAGTCGTTGTTCCAGCTATAACGAGCATTAAGCATGAGGAAATCCACAGCCGGAATCCACGTACCTGGAGCCACCATCAGTTTGCTGTATCCCACTTGACGCGCACCCTTGCGCTCAAGATCCTTTTCCTCGCCTTTGTCCGCTTCAGACGCCGTCCATGCCTTGCCTTTGGAGAGCATAATCTCAGTTTGGTTCTCCAACTGAAGTTGCACGCCGTTGATCGCTTCGTAGTCTGCATTCAAGCGGATTGCACCATCCAGGGTTCCACGACCCACTGGAATTTCGTCTTTTTTAGTTGCTTCGCTGAAATTGCTCGAATTCAGGCGAATCCCTGCCGCAACGGAAGTGTAGAACGGAACGCCATCAAACCAAGGTTCTTTCACAGTCGAAAGAGCATATTTCGCTCCCATCTCAACGTCGCCAAGTCCCTTTTGAAATTTGGTTTCTTCAACAGACTTCTTGGCGTCATCGTAGGCTGCCGCAACTCTTGTGTCTGCAATTGCACCACGGAGTTTGTTGTCGATGAAATCTTTGACATTGGCACCCGCAGGAATGGAAACTCCAGCAAGCAAAAGTGGAAGTCCCTGCGCTGCTGTATTGGTAGGATTTGCCGCAGCATATTGTGTGGCCAGAGCTCCAAGGTCAATTGCTTGAGGCGCATTCTGATTTGCTGCATACAACGCACTCAATCCAGGAACCTGATTGAGCGCCACAAGCCCTTTGATTGAAGTTGCAGCTAGGTTCGTTGCCGCTCCGTAATTTGCTTCAAAACCAGGACGAATAACGGTTGAAGAGAACTTATCCTTGTCCGAGACACTTGCCTTTCCGTCCAAACGATACGGAATGAGGAGCTGCGCTGAAATCTTTTCTGTAATTCCATATTCAAAAACTGCTGTCGTCACGTTTGCGGTGATCTTCAAACCAGTTTCGACCTTGTTTGCTGCGCCATCATAGCCTTTTGCCGAGCTTGCAGCAGCATAAACGGCGCGGAAACGGAGCACGTTCTCGGGAAGAACGGCCGATTCTGGAATGATCAAGCTTTTGCGCGCGCCAGCGAGTTCAGACTTGTCTTCTGGCTGCGATGCCATCGCTTCTTTCGCAGCTTCTTTCACTTCGCTCGCAGGAGTCGCAGCTGGCTGTGCTGCTGGCTGAGATGCATTCGCTTGTTTTGTAGAGTCCTTGGCAGCGTCGGTCGCGGTTGCCTTCACTTCGGTAGCCTGGGTCTGTGCGCCCTTGGCAACATCAGCGGCCTTTGCTTTTGCATCTTCAACTGTAGCGTTCGCACCCTTTTTGGCTGCAGAGACGGCAGACTTGGCATCTGCACCGTAAGCAACAGCGGCGTTTGCAAGAACCATGGTGGCAACAACTTGGAATACGGATCTCATAGCGTCTCCTTAAGAAAAAATCCTTTTTTTCCGAAAGCCTATTAACGCTATCATAGGACCTTGGGGTGTCAATTTGACAACACACGGCAAAATGACACCTGAAATTCTTCGAATACCGCCATAATTTTAGCCATATTTTTGTCTGACTTGCCGATGTTTGGCGTGCCTATGAATGGTATTTTATGAGCAAGTCGTGCCTGAACCGAGGCCACTTCCAAAATTGCATCAAGTTGACCTTCCGGGGGACCGCATGAGTCGTCATTCGCTCAGTCGCAAATCACAGTTCACGAGCCTCACACTGCTGATTGTTGCGGTCGCATGCAAAAAATCAAACACCCCGCCATCGGTTGCAGAATCGGAATCACAACAGGCAGCTTCGGCGAGCATCGTCGGATGCGATGTAATTATCCTTGGCGGTACCACTGCTGCCTACGCTGCGGCCATCACTGCCGCCGACAACATGAAAGCGGGTGAAGTCGTTTGTCTCACCGAGCCAACCGACTGGCTCGGAGGGCAGCTGACGAGCAGTGGAGTCCCGGCAGTCGATTTTGCTCATCATGAATCCGAGGTTCCAGGATTTGGCAAAGTGAAGTTGTCCGACGCCAGTCGAGACACCGCATCGATGCCAAAGTTCTTTGCTCAATGGATGACCAACCTTGGTCCTGTCAGTGGACGCCGGGTTTCGTTTGCTTCGCCACCCGTTTGCTGGGTGTCGGTGCGTTGCTTTCCGCCCACAAAACTTCTTCCGAACATCAACTCCCTCGCGGCCACGTATGAATCTTCAGGACGTCTACGGGTTTTCAAAAATACAGTGGTGAAGGCCATCAAAACTTCGGGCAAGCGAATCGTTTCGGTGACGGTCATTCAGCACATCAGCAAGGGTTCAGACCCCGTGCGCCTGTCTGAACAGATCCGGGATTGGTACAGTCCAAATTCCTCTGCCGCATTCGACAAGAAAACATTCCGGCTGGCTGCTCCTTCCAAATCCTCGAATTCGGGTTCCAACTATTTTCCTGTTGTGATTGATGCCACCGAATGGGGAGAAGGGCTTGTCCTCAGCGGTGCCAACTATCTTCAGGGAATCGAGCGCAACGACAGCGCTCCTGTTGGACAAGGCTCGCAAGAAACCTGCGGACAAGCGATTGTTTATCCGATGACGCTGCGCATCAACGAAACTCCCCAACCGGATTCTGCTTTGGCGCGTGGCCGTTGGACCTCGGAAATTCAACCGCAGATTGCTGCATACAAAGAGAGCCTCGTGAACCGAGGATTGCTCGCTCCGGGAAGCTCGCTTTACAGCATTGCCACGGCAAAGCCTTTCACCTTCGACGACGTGTGGTCGTATCGCCGGATTGTTCTGGGACCCGTTACTCGCACAAAAGAAAAAGTCTCCGGATTTTTCCCGACGGCACAGATTGGCGACATTTCAAACCAGAACTGGGAACTCGGCAACGACTATCCCTACCGTTATCTGTTTCTCCCCATCAAGGACGCCAAGTCCCAGGCCGCCTCGGGCGACTGGACAGGCGGAATCGACGTTCAAGCTCTGGCAGAGGCTGAACTGCAAGCCTGGGGCTGGGTCGACCACCTCAGAAAAAACGCAACCGTTTATTGGAATGGCGAAAAGCGCGACATCGGCCCGCACGTGGTTTTGTCTGAGGCATTGGGAACTCCGTATGGTCTGAGCAAAGTCCCATACATTCGAGACACGCGCCGCAGTATTGGTTTTGGCGGAGACGGAAACCCTTTCGTATTGAAGTACGGTGAAATTCACTCGGGTACGCGCTTTGAAGACAGCATTGCCATTGGTGCTTATGCATCGGATCGCCATCCCAGCCGCAATCCGAACGTTGATGGACAAAGATGTGCCTCGAGCGTGAATCCACCCGGATACAATCCCTATCCGCAACCATTCACATTGCCGCTGCGTTCACACACAAACGAAAGCATTGAAAATCTTCTTGTCGCTGGCAAGACAATCGCGCAAACATTTCACACAAACTCGGCAACCCGATTGCACCCGATCGAGTTCTCGTCCGGAACCGGCGCGGGCGCAATGGCGAGCTTCATGGCTCAAGCACAAATCAGCGCACACTTTATTGTGAAGAGTCCGAAGCACATTGCACTGGTTCAGGAAAGAACGAGGAAGTATCAACCGATCGAGTGGAGTGCAGACGTCTTGATGGCTGCATCCAACCTTCCAAAACCGACACCAACGCCGTCACCGAAGACAGACAAGACGACAACCGACGACCCATCCACGCAAAAGTGACTTCTCACGGAGAGCCGCCATCGGCGCCGTGAGCCAACTGAACTCCCAAACGCAGTTTGTATGACTTGGGCTTGGGCGCTCTCAGTCGGCCGAAGTCTGCAATTTGCAGGCTGTTGATTTTGTCGCGCAAGCAGGTTGCCGCGACAGCTTCGGTCTCATGCCCGCCCAAAAGCCCGGATACCTCGAATCCCGGTTTGCTGACGTCAATTTTAACATCGAAGCTGAAAGTCATGTTCCCGTGAGGATTGTTGGACTGCAATTGGGCCCGGCAATTCTGCAGATGAGGAGCAAGAGCCTCTGATGCCCGTGAAATCAAATCGAGACCGCCCCAGCCAAACATATCTTTCATTTTACTGTCTGAAAGGTCTTCAACATCCTTCAGAAACGAGACAAATCCGAGTCCATCCGGATTTTCCAAAGAGGCAGCTTTGAACTTCAACTCGGGATTGGCAAATGGGCCCACAAGAAAGGGTAAAAATCCGGATGCCGCCACACAGACTGTCGACAAGGCCAACAACCGATCTGACGTATCTGACGTGAAACGCATATAGCGCTTCGTGCTGGCCCTAAATTCCAGAGGCAGGTGTTGAAAATCATCTTCGTCCTGGCGAGTGGAACGCTCGACGGCGAAAACCTTGCTCTCCAACTCCATCTTTCACATCTCCTCGCTGACGATCACATTCACAGCGAGGAGATGCCACCCACTCTGTCAGTTGATCGGATCCTCGCTGTTGAAGGTATCGTCGATTTTGAACTTTGGAATAGGGAAATCATGATGCAAATTGTCCTTGCCAGGTGTCGGCGTTGCAGCCGGAACTGCATTTTTTGCCATGTCTCCAGGAGGTGGTGGCAGCGAATTCCCCATTGGTCCCGCAAGGTCATCCTTTTTCTCTCCAGGCGCCACTGCATCGGAGGTTGGGGGTTGCAACAACTGTTCTTTTGTCTCGTGGTTTTTCACCCGAACACTCAGTGGAGAAACACGCCGCGTCGGGACAAACAATCCATCACTGTATCGACCTGCAAGTGCCACTCGCAACAAGGAATTCCGGCTCGTTGCATAGTCATCAATCAGAGCATTCAGGTCTGCACGGGAATTGTCGGAATCATCACTGTCACTGTCCGAGTTGGCAATCGATGCACCGTAAACGGGTACGGTGATTCTTTGCACGTCTGAACCAAATTCAAATGGAATCTCGCTGAATTTCTTTTCAACCATCGGTTTCCAATTCAGCTTTTCCGAAAATTTCTGCTCACGGATCAGAGTCTGGGCGATCTCAATCCAGGCCGGCAAGGCACCCGTACCACCCGCAACCTTGAATCCGCGCCTGCGCATCGGCTCGTTTGTGTCGTAACCAACATATGCAGCGATGGTATACGCACTCTTGGCCGACAAGGAACTTGAACCTGAATCCTCGGGATAGGGAAGAAATCCAACATAAGTGGCATTGACGTAGTCGTTTGTCGTACCCGTCTTTCCAAACGTGGGAATTCTCAAGCCTGCTTTTTCGAGCACAGCATCATCAACAGTATTTTTGGAGCGCAGGACAACCGTTCGATTGGCCGCACGTGCCGTGCCATTCGTGACTGTCCCGCGCAAAACACTCATCATTTGGCTTGTGAAGAATTCATCAACAAGCTGGTGTTCTTGCTGGTCCGCTTCCCAGAGAAGATTTCCCTGCTCATCCTCAATACGCTTTATCAACAAAAGCTGGTTTTCCTGCTCAGTGTTGAAATATCGATAAGTCTTTCCTTCAAGAATCGACTGATAAGAAAGTGCCAACTCGGCAAGGCTGACAACATTCGCACCCAGCGGAAACGAAGGGACCCACTGCACATCACTTTCAATTCCCATTTGTCGGGTCATGAATTGGGCATAAATCATGCCAAGAGAGTAACGAAAATCGTCATGCCAAAACAATTTCTCCATGGGCCCTGAATCAGCAATGGACTTGTACTTGACCTCAACCTGCTCCTTGAGTTCAGCGATGAGACTCATGGGAACCAAACCGTCCAGGAGAACATTCTCCTCAGAGAACAGGGAAATGTTTGATTCCGCCAAACTCACAACTTCCTCGGCCTTGAGTACTCGGGGTTTTGGAGTTTCCAAAAGCGGCGTCACAACGCCCAAATCAAAAGGATCTGACGACTGAAATACAATACTTCTATCGACAGCATAAAATGGAGCAAGTGCAACAAGATCTTCCTTTGTCAGCAGCGCTTTGTTCTGTGCCAGAGACTTGACCTTCTCGATGGCCGCGCGCGCCTGGTCGCGCATCGCATCCCAGCGAAGAAAATTGTTTTTAAGAATTTGAAGCCGAATCAACTTTTCCTTCTCGGGCATCGATTTGGGCTTTGCAGCAGCAACACGGGCTGTTTCCGCCTCAAACCCGGTACCGAAATTCATGGACCTCAAAATGGTTCGAAGCATTTTGTCCTGGGCCAGGGTAACATCTTCGAGCAGCTCGTTCTTCACGCCACCAAACAAACCTGCCCTGAGATTCGGTTCCACCAATCTTGCGTTGTATTTTGCCGCAAGTCTGTTTGCCACGTCCGATTCATTTTCTCCGGACTTTGCCATCTCGAGCGTGACGAGCAAATCCTTGAATTGCGAAAACGTGAGACGATCCAACAAATGCGCCAGCAGCCAAACGCTTGCGAGGTTTTCCGATTTGGCACCTGCGCCGGCAAAAGTGGTTTCCAGCGTTTCAGGTGAGTGGTCTGGTCTGGGATAATAGAATTGCCCTTGCCATGTATACACGTTTCGGGTGTTGAGAAGAGGCTCAAGAATGTGCCAGCCCAACTGTAGTGCAGGATAATAGGTCAGTGTCTTGAATGTCGAACCCGGTTGCCGCTTTGCGAAAACCGCTCGATTGTATTCGTGAGGCGCATAGCCGCCCACCATGGCAACCACCTGCCCCTTGTCCAACACAATCGCAGCACCCTGGATACGTGGTTGGCGCTCCAGGTCGCAGACAAGTCGACCATCGGGACGTTGTTCGCGCACGCTGACCAAAACAAAGTCACCAACATTCAACTGCGACAAAAGTGCTGCCTTCGACTTGTCCAACCCCCGATAAAGCGCCTGATCGGTGATTTTGGCAACGCGCTCAATGGCATCCGAAGGAACAAAACATTCCGGCACGCCGAGACTCACGGTTGCCGACTCCTTGGTCTTCTCCTTGGAAATCTGCAACAGTTTGCCAACGTAAAAGCTGTGCACATCCGGACGCTGAATCGAAACGAATTGGGCCGCGTTGGACTTTTCAAATCCAGTCAGAATCATTTCAAGACGGCTCAGGTTTTGCCGCACACCATACAAAGCCCCCTGCTGAACAGCTTGATCCAGAGTCGTTGTGATGCGCAGCCCCATGGAACCAACTTCTTCTGCGTTCTCCGCTCCCAATGCAGTCAGGACTTCTTTTCTGGCAAGTTGGCGCTGAACAAGTTCTGTGATGAAAAGTTCATTGAACTGAAACTTGCCTTGCTTGAACGGCACCTCTTCCTTCGATGCCTCCTCGAATTCCTTTGCAGTGATGAACTTGTTGTCCAGCATGCGCTTCAAGACATAATTCTTGCGAATTTTTGCGTCCAGCTTTGCCTTGGTTTGAGCTGCTGCGGCACGCTTGGTGAATGGATTGTAGCGCTCAGGACCCTTGACGCTTCCGGCAATGAAGGCAGCTTCCGTCAGGGTCAACTCTTGCGCATCCTTGTCGAAATAATATTTCGCCGCAACACCAACGCCACGTCCATTGCCCGTGACGTGAAATTGATTCAGGTAAAATTCGAGAATTTCGTCTTTGCTGAATCGACGTTCCATCTTGAATGCATTGATGGCCTCTTCGAATTTTGCCCGCAAGTTGGTGACGGGACGGCCGTAGAGATTCTTCACCGTCTGCTGCGTGATTGTCGAAGCACCTTCGCGCTTGCCCATGACAATGTTTCGAAAAGCAGCACGGGCAGTGCTTAAAACATTGATGCCTCTGTGTTTGTAGAATTCGTCATCCTCGGCAGCAACAACACCCTGTTGAAGCAACTTCGGAATCTCCTTGAGCCGCATGTATTGGCGATGCTCAGAGCCGAAAAGACTTCCCAATTGTGTTGTTCCGTCGCTGTAGTACAGCATTGTTTCCTTGGAGAGAATTTCAAGGATTCGCTCTTTCTTGAGGTGGTCGTAGTTGCCGCCAACGACCTCGAAAAATGCAAAACCACCCAAGGCAATGGGCGGCGCGACCAACAAACTGCCAGCTGCAACGAGCCCGACAACCATTTTATTCATGGAACTTTCAACTCCAGGGAAATCGGACAGTGATCAGAGCCTTTGACCTCGGCATGGATGCCTGCTGCCAAGACGTTCTTCACAAGGCCCGGCGTAATAAAATGATAATCCAGACGCCATCCAATGTTTCTTTCCCGAATGCCAGGGCGTTGACTCCACCAGGTGTAGTGACCACCCCCCGCTTGAAACATGCGGAATGTGTCGACGTAACCATGTCCGATGAACTCGCTCATCCAGGATCGCTCTTCGGGCAGATATCCAGCGTTTTTTTCATTTTGTTTGGGATTCGCCAAATCAAGCGGAGTGTGGGCAATGTTGAAATCTCCGCCCACCACGACTTCAAATCCCTGCTTGCGCTTCGCTTCGAGAAATTCAAAGAATTTCCTGCAAAAATCGATTTTGTAGGGAAGCCTCAACGTGTCTCGCTGGGAATTCGGAAAATAGGCCGATGCGATGAACAGATTTCCAAGCTCAATTCCCAAAAACCGACCTTCAGAGTCGAATTCGTTCGCTCCCAAACCATATACAACGGACTGTCGCTCCACAGGCAAGCGAGAGTAAATGGCCACGCCGCTGTAGCCTTTCTTTTCTGCCGGCATCCAGAAGGAATTGTAGTCGAGGGGCGAAATCCACTCACCTTGCAGATCTTCCTTTGCACAACGCACTTCTTGCAGGAGAAGAACATCTGGCCTGGTTTCCTCGAGCCAGTTCATGAAGCCGTTCTTCACTGCCGCACGGATTCCATTCAAGTTCCAGGAAAAAATTCTCACCTTTTTTGTCACAATCATTCCTCAAAAGTCTGCGCCAATTCCTTGCTCACGCAACTCAGCGCCCGGGTGTACATGGCAGGTGCCCAAAGATTGAACTGACGGGCAACCGGGCCAACCCGGGTGCTCTTGTCCGTCAGGGCGTGAAAGAAATTTCCACGCAACGTCAGGCTTGTTGAATACTTCAATTTGCCTCGTTCAAAGACCTTTGCACCATCTGCATCCAGAGCGAATTGC
Source organism: Silvanigrellaceae bacterium (assembly GCA_049423385.1). Classification (GTDB taxonomy): domain Bacteria; phylum Bdellovibrionota_B; class Oligoflexia; order Silvanigrellales; family Silvanigrellaceae; genus RFOM01. The sequence goes on from JBMSQQ010000014.1 coordinate 9,205, forward strand.
CCGGTCAGCGGATCGAGTGACATTCCCGTCAAGTTCTGGATTTGAATGTATGACTCAGTGCTCAATTCACCCATGGGTGGTGCGTTCAAACGAAACAAAACGTTGGTGAAGGAGGTCGAATTGACTCCCTCGGCATGGCCCGTCAATTCGAACCGCCCCTTCCAATCGGGATGAATTTCCAGGATTTCATCCAGCAGGGCAGAAGTCATCAGGGGATGAACGAGATTCCCTTCGGAGAGAATTGTCACCGGTTTCGTGGCGGTCCCCTCGAAATCAAAATAGGAAGAAAACGGTGAGCCTTCAATGTGAGGATTATCCTCAATCGACAGATTTCCAATGACCACCTGGCCGACCTGATCCAGTTCCCATGCACCGGTTTTGTCCAGCAACGACCGGGTTTCCAAATTCGGCATGACGAGCTGATCAAGCAAATCAATGACTGCCTTGTGGGTGAGAAAAACAGGTAGGCCTGCATCTGGACCCAGCGGCATCACTGCTGAACGGGATATATTCTTTGATGCAACCTCAACAACTGAAGAAAGCTCATCATCGGAAGGAATACTTCCAAACACATCATAATGGCTCTCAACAGTGTCTTCGAGCGAAAATGAACAGGATGCACTGCAAGAAGCAGATATTTCCTGAGCAAAGTTCTCCACGGAATCAAAGTACAACTTGTCGCATCTGGAAAAGGTCACCGACAATTCACGATTCATCAAGCGTGGATGTGAGATTTTTCCGGCGTGAATTTCGAGGCGTTGCAAAATATCGAGAAGCGCATTCGACACAGATCCGCCATCAAAAAGAGCGATCAACTCATCCGAAGCAAGCTTGAAATTTGGATATTGAGCCTGCTTGCGCAAGTCCACCCGGTGTTCGAGTTCAACCGACTGTGACAATGCAAATTCAAACTGATGCACAAACAATGCCATCGAAACCGCTTCAAGACTGAAACCCACACTCCGCCCTGCAGGAAGCAGCAACGTCACCTGAAGGTCAAATGGCGAATTTGTCTGGAGCGGCGCCTTGCTGTGCCGTTCACCATTGAACAACGATGCCGTGTGAATCTCTTTTCGCCAGAGGGTGCAGGAAAATCCATCCAGGATGCCGAGCCGCAAATTCGACTCAAGATGCTCCTTTATCGACTTTACAAACTGCATTGGCAGATGACTTTTCTTCATTTGGCTTTATTCCTCAACACCGTTTTCACCCGTTCCAATCACGCGGACTTTGGAATTCGGACTGAAAACCATAAATGCAGGACCACCATCGGACGTCAGGACTCCCTGTCCGTCTTTCCCGCAGGTACCAATGCTCCGGCAAAGTGTCGGCCCAAAAGCATCGACGGCCGAACGAAAACATTCTGTCGCAATTCCTGTAAAATTGGCTTCGCGCATGAGAACCGGAGTTTGACCCTTTTTGAGATGTAGCACCCGGGCAACGTCCGCGCGAAATTCCAGGTTTGAGCAGCTGGCCGTGCCACCTTTCCAACCGCTCAAAAGAAGAACGCCCTTCGAACCGTCAAGATATCCATTTGCTTCCAAAGATTTTTGAACAACCTCGGGAGGAATATCGTCCCAAGCAATGGAGTCTTCGCCAACCCCGATGGTTTTCGATTTGGAAGGACAAACCCAAATACTGGTCATGCGGTTTAAAGACGGGTGCTGCAATGACTCGATGCGTGCACAACCATCGGGAGTACTGCCTGCCGTTCTGGCGGTGTGTCGTGTGTGAATGGCATCAATGAGCTTGCCATTGCGCACCAACAATTTTCGACGAGGCAAAACTCCCTCTGCGTCCACAGGAAGATATCCACAATTGTCGAGGGTGCCATCGATCAAGATATCAAGCCATTCCGGACCCACCTCAAGCTCCCGCATCCGGCCCGCCTCACCAAATCCCGAGGCGCAGGTTTGAATCAAGTCACCCTCCGCAGCGTGGCCAATGGCTTCATGCAGAATCAATCCCAACAAGTCTGCATCCACAGCGAGAAAATCATACTCGGGTGCCTCCGGCACAAGTGCAGCAGGGAGCAGTGCCAGCGACTGTTGCGTCACCTTGGCAAAGTGTCGCAACAGGTCGGTCTTCAACTTTTCAGTCGAAGGAAAATGATTCTGCAAATATCGTCCATATGCAGTTCGCTTCTCACCATCTTCCGAACAGGTTGCATTTGTTGCCACACGACACACCTGGGTGACAAAGGTCTGTTGTGAACTGTCGAGAAAATACTGCCAGCGATATTCCACTGCCATGTTGAGTCGACTTTTTACCGAATGAAGTCGTTCATCACGCTTGAGGTCATGATTCTGCTTGATGAGTCCACTGACCGTGCGAAAATCTTCGGCAAACCGAACCGAACTCCAGGGATGTTGACCCACGTGCGAAATCAGTTGTTCGCGGGATGCAAGCAGCCTTTCGCTTTTTTCTCCGGGGTCAGTTCCAATTTGCGCAAAGGCCAACGTTATGGCCTTGTAGATTTTTTCGCATGGATCAAATCCAATCCCGGGCGTGCCCGTCTCCAAACCGGTCATACCTGCAACGACAGCCCGGATATGATAGGTCGTTGCTGCATGCACTTCAGGTGGACCCTCATCACGTCCATTTGAGAAGGCTCGCGAGGCTGATTCACGTGTGCCTGCGAGAATGGATACGTCTTCCACCTCGTGATTCGGATGCTCAGAGGCAAATCGAGCTACAGCTGTTTCAAGCGCGCGTGCCCACAATTTTGCGGGACTTCCGTTTGCATTCGATTCAAAGGCAAGATCAAACGTCGGACGAAAATTCTCCGGCAACAGGGGTTCCGCAAATGATCCTGAGAACGACCGGAAAACATCTGTCGTCGATAACAAATGACTCCTGTAGAGATCGAAAAACTGATCCAGAAGTTGTCGCGATGCAGAGGCAACAACGCTGCCCATCCTGAAGCGAGAATCACCCCGATGACCGTGGAGTGTGGTGAAAACGGCACCAGGCGTTTCGTCGAACAAGACCTGCAATGCTGCAACATCGTATGGAGCCACCAGAGGATCAATCATCAGGTCCACAGCACCCATCAGTATACGCGTGTATCCGTACGCATCGCTGTGGGTTCGACATTCACGGGAAACTTCGTTCAGCAGCGGCAAAAACGATTCAATTCCCCTGTATGCAAAAGTTTTTGGCGTCGAATAGGAAATCAAGGATTTCCGGAGAGCATGCACATCGTTGGTTTTGCAAAATTTCCAGGATGCCTCCTGCTCGACAAAAAGTTCCGAGTATCGCGCTCCATTTCCTGAACTCGCAACGAAGACCTCGTTCAAGGCAGGAAGTGCGACGACTCCCAACACCGGCTTTCCCTTGTGAATCAAAGCCAGCAAAGTGGACCAGAGCGGAGTTTTGGAGAGAAAATTGATGGTCCCGTCGATCGGATCCAACAGCCAATAGGTGTCTTCATCGAGATTGAGCCTTCGCAAAGGCCGCTCGGAAAGTGCGTGCTCGTATGCATGCAGACCCGGCTCTGTTTTTTCCTTGTCCATGCTGTCGACCCGAGCCTGCTGATTTTCCGATGTCTCAAGGCTGCATTGAGCTCCGAATTCTTCGCCCACAAATCCGAAGCTGGGAGTCAGGTGAGCAAGTCGTTCGCGAGCAAGAAGTTCGATGGCCCTGTCTGCTTCGCTCACAAGACTTCCGTCAGCTTTTTGCTCAACCGCGAGTGCTTTTTTAAAAAATGACAAACCCAACAAACCAAGTTCTTGAACGACAGCCAAAGCACTCCGCTCGAGATCTGGCAATTGCCTACTGATTGAGCTTTTGGCTGACATGTTCCTGGCCTCCATCGGAAAATTGACAAGTGACATGATATATAATTCCCGCGGATATTAAAGTTTTCAGGTGACTTTGAACAGGTTCAACCGGGAATCGTTTTGAGTTACGTTATTACAGCTGCGACCGATCGTTGAATGAGGAGAATCGGGCTTGAAACTGCGCATGTTTGGAGCAACTGATAAAGGCCTGGTTCGCGCCATAAATCAGGATGCCTACACGTGCGATGCAAACCAGGGCCTTGTCATTCTTTCCGATGGCATGGGAGGTCATGCCGCGGGAGAAGTTGCCAGCCACATGGTCGTCGAGGGACTTTCCGAAGCTCTCGCAACCCTCGGCAAATTCGCGGTCGAGGAGCTGCCTGCACGCATCGATGAGACGATCCAGAGAGTCAACACAAAGTTGATTATGAAGAGTCAGGAAGACCAAAGCTGCAGGGGAATGGGCGCCACGGTCAATGTCCTTTGCTTTGTTCATGGATTCGTAACCATCGGCCACGTAGGCGATTCGCGCACATATTTGATTCGGGCCTTCAAAACAGGGGATCAGAAACCGCGATTCGGAATCTGGCCTTTGACGATTGACCACAATCTGGGAACTTTCATCGACCGAGGGATCTTGTCGATCAGTTCGCAAACCACCGAACAACAGCTGACTCAACGCGAGCGAGCCAAACTCACACGCGGAATGGGTGTCATGCCGGACCCAAAGCCCGACATTTACACGCGCCGGATTGAAGTGGGTGATGTTTTTCTCACCTGTTCCGATGGTCTGCACGGATTTGTGTCAGACAAGGATGTTCTCAAATCGATTGTGACTGGCAATCTGGCCGAGGCCCCGCAAAGACTTGTGGAACTCGCCAAGGCAGTCGGTGCGCCCGACAACGTTACGGTCGTCTTGTCGATTGTCAGCGACCTCGAAGAGCCTTTCAGGGAATTCAACGAACCAGTTTATCAATCGAGACCTTATCTTCTCAGGCTCCCAAATGGCGACATTCAAGGCCCCTATACCTGTGCAAAAATAATTGAGATGTGGATCAAGCGCGAATTCCCTGGAGAGACGGAACTTGCGGCCGCGCTCGGACCATGGATCATGTTGCGCAACAAAGATCAAATCGTAAAACTGTATACCGAATTCAACAACGACGTTTTCAACAATTATTTTTATCATGATCCCAGTTACAGCAGCGAATACGATGCTCCTCAAACGGACCACTCAAGACCCATTGAAAGCCTGAACAAAAAAACCGAAGAACGAAAATCCAGGCTCTTGCTCGCAGCACTTACTGCACTTCTGATTGCATTATGTCTTTGGTACTTTGTCGCGCGCGAGATAGACATGGTTCTGTTGCCAGCATACTGACGGAATGCACTCTCAACCGTCCAGCTGCTCCACATTCTTCCGATATGGCTGAAGGAAGTGGAGAGTTTTGCTGTGAAAGGTAAAACAAACTCAATAATTGTACTCGTGTTTGTGGGAGTTTTTTTGAAACTTCCAGCAGCATTTGCTGTGCAAAATTTACCTGTCCGCAAGAGCCAAGCCAGTCGCCAGGTGACCGGCGCAGCTCTCGACAGACTCACTCTCTCGCTCGTCGATCGCCTGCCCACTGAATTCGAACGTGAATTCGCACGCACGCGGGGAAATCATGGAGCCTTCGAGCTTGCAAATCATCTTGTCAAATCAAGGGAATTTTTTGACCGCCTGAGTCTCTACTGGTCGACTCAACTCAATCAAACACCAGCGTGGCTCTGGGAAAAACAAGACAACTCGACCTGGGGAAAATATTTTCAGGTACCGGCGCCTGGGAACTTGAAACCACTTTACTTTGTTTCTCCGAAAAGCGGACAACCCACGGAAACGTTGTGTTCAGGAGTCTGGACAATAGTTGATAATGATAAACCAATGCAATGCGGTTGCGACGACACCGTCGATGTTCTTCCGCATTGGGACACCTCCGCTTCGATGAGAGTTTGTCCAAGCGTACGCAGTGAAGATCAGTGCGGATCCAACCTCGAAAAATGCCTCCCCTTTGACGCAAGACTTCAAGCCAGGACAAACGGACTGCTGATTGACAACGAATCGGCCGGCGGACGCGCACTTTCGCGCCTGCTCACGGATCTGTCCATGACTCATGGGCGTGGTATTGCCCTTGCCGTCGTGACAGACGAAAAATGGAGCCAAATACCGGCACTGACAAAGACCGCAATTTCACGCAGCAGTATTGAACTCCTGCAAAAGTGGAGCGTCGGAAACCCCGAGGGACCAGCCAGTCAATTGTATTCGCTCCTCAAGATTCATGAGGCGAAGCAACCCGCGAAGTCTGTTTTGCTGCCAAACCTCACGCCTGCGCGCGGGAGAATCGGAGCAAGGACACTTTCCGAAACACCCGCAGAAGAACTTATTATTCTGCAAAACCTTGAAAAAGACACTCTCACAAAACCTCTGCGAAGCACCAAGCTGGGCTCGAATGTGTGGGCCTGGAATTCAGCACTGTTGATGAACTGCAAGATTCCACATTTGGCTCCCCAAACTTTCACCCTGCCGCTGCCTCATCCCCAAAAAGCCCGGGATGGATCGTATTTTTGCTCGAGTTGTCATCTGTCTCTGGATAAAGTGACAGAACTGATGCGCGAAAAGAAAAGCAAACAACCAAATGATTTGCTGTATGCAGCAGCCTACAGCTCCGAAGTTTCGAATCGAAACTGTGCGGTCGATCATGCGATGCAGTTTCTCTTTGGTTATCGACCCACCGGAGAGGAAATGGCCGCTCTCCGCAAAAGCGGACAAATCTCCTATCAGCAAAACAGGGAAAGCTTGGCTGCGGTAATCCGAGATGTGGCAATCGAGGCAGCCAGACAGGAGCCGGGTCAATGATCCCACCCTTTTGGCTCAGAACAGACAAGATTTCCAGAACCATCACTGCAGCACTTGCAGTTGTTGGCCTGCTTGCAATTGTCGTTGTTGCCATTGGAATCAAGGCATCCGCAGAAAACAGATCCCAAAAACAAATCCGCGACTCGGCAGATGTTCAAAATATCAAACAAACGAAAAATGCGTCTGCTCTGGTTGAAAAAGAAAAGCGCTACGAAGGCAGCGCGGTCATCAGTGAATGGCAGGCGTTTGTTGTTTATCATCCTTCATCGGAAATAACCGAGGATTCGCTGTTTCTGGATTCGAAATACAGACCTTCTGGCGGCGACTCTTCAGACAAAACAAAAGCCGGCACGGACCATCCGCAAGGTATTGTTCAGGTGCTTGGAGCCCGCTCACTGCTTCCAATACTGCGCATGGCATTTGGCGACCAGGCCAGAGGAGCCGCAGCAGCAGAACGCGACCCATGGTTTTTCACCCATCCAACTTCATTTTTCAATCCACAACAGACGAAGAGTTTGTGCGGAAGAGACATTGATATTGAAGCGGATGAAGGATCGGATATCTGCTGGAAACCAAAACTTACGAACGAATATCTCGAGACTCTTACCGACTTTGCCGGAGACGCCTGTCCTCAACTTGTCTTGAAGGAATCCAAACAGGACAATCGCTTCATGAACAAACTTATGCGTTCATCGACTTTCTCTCCGCAAGCACTCAGACATTTCGCAATTCAGGCTCTACACATTCCGCAAGACAGGGCCAGCGATGAATGGATCAACCACATCATGAGCGAAAGCAAAAGGTCAATTGAAGCAGAATTGGAGAGTCAGAATCAGGAGGCAAGTGCGGAAGAATTGTACGCTCTCGCTTGTCAGGAGATGCTTTTGTCCAAAGAATTCTACTCCAGATAGGGTTCCATCCTGTTTTTCAATTCTGCGATCGACAAAATATCATAATCAATGTTCAACTCATCCCTACGAAAAAAGAACACGGCATCCCGTTTATTGGCCGCATCCACTTCAAGGATCTGGGATGATCCTTGATTACAGGTGCTTTTCCACAAGCTGCCCAAGGACCACTCGCCGGCCGACTCCACCACTGCGGCCTGCTTGTGCTCAATGAGAGACATCAACGAAAAACCTTTGTCATGCGAAAGTTGTGCAAGGTCGTGTCGAAAAGGCGCGCAGCGAAGGCGCCATACGGTCATTCCACAGCGCATCAAACACTCAAGTTGTGAAACAGAAGGGTGTTCTCTTTTTCCGGAAAGTGAATCAATGAACTGAAGAGCCGCGCTTTCCGCATCACGACACGTGGTCTTTGAATTCTCAAGAAAATCGAGAGCCAGCCTTGCCAACTCCCGAACACCAATCCAACGGGCAGCATTCGCGAAAAAGTTTTCAAGCCAGTAAAGAACGATATGGTACTGCGAATGCTGGTGATGATACGCAATTTTCGAAATCTGTTCATGCGCAGCAACGTGAATCAATCCGTCTGCCCAGTGATTTTTTCCTTCATTCCTCTGCTTGAATGCTTCAAAAATCAACTGCTCAAAAGCCAGATGCGATGATGTTTCTGCGATATTTTCCTGTTTTGTCATTTCAAAGCTCTCCCAATCTTTTCAGGGTGCTTTGCCCATTGATGATTTCGTTGACAAGAGATTCCTGCGAAACCAGGGGTTCAAACCACTTGAGGAAAATCGCCTTGTGTTCTCCGACAGGAAGTGCACGCAGCACATCCTCAAGAAGACCCCAGTGGGTCACAGACAAACGGCCGCACTCGGCATCAATCGCTCCATGATTTGAAACAGCCAGTGCACCAACACGCACACTCACCACATGATCGAGTGGGAATTTTGCCAATTCGCTCTCGAAGTCCAAATCCTGATGAAAAAGGCTCACGTAATACGCCGGGATATCGAGGAGAACTTTAGACTGGGTTGCATCAACCAACCGTGCCCAGAATTCGGTTTCCGACAGGGTATCGAAGGAATATCGAAACATTGAAGACACGTTGGTCAAGGCAATTTCTCGGCCGAGCCAATCCTGCATCCGCCTCACATGATTCGCCACATGATTGACAAGCTCGAGCGTTCGCGGAACAGGCATGGGCACGTGCAAGGCGTGTCCGGGCTGGGAATCAAAACCCACAGCAAAGGTAACCCACCGCGGTGAAATTTCTGCGACACATTCCTTGATGCTCGTCAGGTACATTTCTGAAGGTTGAATCTTGGCTGCAAGGTTGGAGAGGCGAGAGAACAGAGAGACGTCGGTTTTCTGCGCAAAGTGTCTGGCCCAGGAGCGATCCACAGAACCTTTCCCCTGGCCAAGCAGGCGATCGAGGCACACTTCCAGTGCCGGCAGGTGACCAGCATTGGCAAAGGACTCACACAAGTGCGGCAGCAAGGGCAATCCCCATTTGTAGGACGCGGCATCGAAAGGTGTTCCCTTCAACGACCAGTCCATTCGTGGTGCAGCTCCAAAGTCGCTCATGTCCCTCTCCCGCATGGCACAAACTACATTTATTCAATAATAGCCTGATGACCTTTCGATTTCCGACCCCACCATTTTGCACACAAGTGCACCCACCTGCGAACGCAAGTGCCAATTCTGCGGCAATAGTGATTACTTTGATTGGTGCTCTCAGCCGGAATCGAACCGGCACGGCCTTGCGGCCAACGGATTTTAAGTCCGTTGCGTCTACCAATTTCGCCATGAGAGCCAAGGCTGATGGGAACGCCGCCGGTATAACCCAACCCCGCTCTCCCCTCAAGCCGGGGTCCACCTCCGGATTTGGAAATTTCCGCAAAAATCGCGTATGTCGTTCGGGTCCAGGTTCCAAAGCCACGTTTTTTGGAGGAGTTCCCGATGACCACGACCCAAGACGTTCTCAATCCTCAGCAAGTCGCCGAGCAGATCCGCAAGACCTACAACCCCTCGATACTGGCCGGAAAGGTCGCGCTTGTGACGGGCGGTTCGCGCGGCATCGGGCGTTCGATTGCCGTCGCTTTGGGTTCCTGCGGCGCGCGTGTGGTTGTGAACTATGCCGGCAACGCCAGTGCCGCCCAAGAGACTGTTGCAGCCATCGAAGCTGTCGGCGGACAAGCCCGGGCCGTGCAATTCGACGTTTCCAACAGCACTCAGGCAGCCGAAGCCATCAAGGCGCTCGAAAAGGAATTCGGCGGATTCGACATCCTGGTCAACAACGCTGGAGTTTCCAAAGACAACCTCTTCATCAAAATGAAGGATGAAGAATGGGATGCGAACATCAACACCAACCTCAAAGGTTCATTTGTGTGTGCCCGCGCAGTGACCATGGGCATGATGCGCAAGCGTGCAGGCAAGATCATCAACATCTCTTCGGTGATTGGCCTCACAGGCAACGTGGGTCAAGCAGCATATGCTGCGAGCAAGGCAGGCTTGCTGGGCCTCACCAAAAGTCTTGCCAAGGAACTCGCTTCGCGCAACATCCAGGTCAACACCATTTGCCCTGGCTACATTACAACCGACATGACCAGCGCCCACGGCGACAAGTTGATTGAAAATGTGCTCAAGCAGATTCCCATGGAACGATTGGGTGACCCCATAGAGATTGCCCGCATGGCGGTGTTCTTTGCGAGCGACGCTTCCAACTACATCACCGGCCAGACCGTCGCTGTCGACGGTGGCATGACGATGATGTGAGTTGATTCAAACCAACTCATTTTTTCTTCTGAAAAACAGAACAACAAATCCCAACAGCAGAAGCACGATGGGAGGCAAAATTCTCTTTCCAGGAGGAACTTTGCTGCTTGCTGAAATCGTCTTGCTGTTTTGAGCAAGACGCCCGCCCGACTGCAAACCGCCCAAATGCGCAATGCTCCCGCAAGGCGCAAAAGTCCTGGTTTTCTCGCCGGCCACGGGCGGATACAAACTCAAGACGCCCGCCATATCATCCAGCCCCAGTGCAATGTCATCCCGTGGCTGCCAATAGCCCATAATCGCGCCCGGGTCGGAATGGTTGTGTCCCAGTCCCAAACAATGCCCCAGCTCATGCACCATCACAAAAACAAATGACGGAATCGAACTGATGTCCGTGCCCACCTGGATATCGCAATCACGCAGCCTGGACGTGTTCTTCTCGTCCACAACAGGAAAAGCGAGTCCGCTGGCAACTGTGGTTATCTTGGCAATTCCGATGGAAAACAGGTTGTCTTCCGAATCGATGATTCCCTTCCGTTCCTTGGCAACCTTCAGCTGAATCGACAGACCTGGAATATCGTTCCAATACGACATCGAACGTTGCACAAGGCTTTCAAAAACGGCGTCATCGGTGTCGTTTGCGTAGATGCCTTCCTCAAAAGAATCCTTGTCTGCAAAGACGGGTGCATCGGAGGTCAAGTAAAAATATTGTGTTCGTTCTTCAGCCGGATCCAAACGTGGTTTTTGGGGTGCCAAATAAACATAAGCAGACGCCGGAACCGGCGTCGCAAGCATCAAAAAAACAGCGGCCGTGAATGCCAAAAAGAATTTCACTGCACCCAACCCGAATAACATTCAATGAGCTCAATATTAGAACTGCCAACTTGCGGTCGAGCGTATCAGATTTTTGAGCCCACGCCGCGCCAAAACCCGCCCGGTTGACGTTTTCGCCCAATGACCCTCCACTCCGATGCGCGAACTTTCAAAGATTTTTATGTCAATCTTGGCAAATCCCCAGGATTCCGCCCCATCGGGTGCAGACAAATATCCCGCGGAGGGTTCGAGCCTGCCATCCCAGAAAGGTCTTTGCAGTCGGACTCCAATAAGGGTTGATTCCCCGCGAAAGCGTTCGCTCGATTTCTCGCTCCACCACTCGCTCCAGAGCTCAAATGTCACCAAGGTATTCTTGGACACGGTTGCATCCATCGTTCCGTGAAAGACTGCCTGGCTGGCAAGCCCGCGTTCGGTGGCACCCTGGTCGGGAACAGCACGATTGGCGTGATGAGCAAACTCACCACGAAACACAAAATCACCAATCGATTGCGTCGCCGTCAGACCCAATGTGAACACCCGCGGCTCGTGGAGCTGAAGCTCAAAATCAGTGAGGGATTTTGGAACCAGAACAAATTGCGGAACGCGCTCCAGATGGGAGAGGATATATCCGTTCAAATCCCAACCGCTCTTCAGCAGACCACCTGCCTTGCCACCCACCTCGACATCCGAGAGCCAGACTCGCTCTCCCGGGGCCCTGATTGGGATTCCGTTGTAATCTTTTGCAACAGGAGTGCGCTCTGATTTGAAAGTCACAACCGTCTGAAAGATGGTGTTGTTGCCAAGGTACTGAAAATTTGCAGAGGGCACTGGAATTTTGATTGAATCGTCATCGGCGTAAAGAGGCTCACTCAAATCGCGCGGATTGAGAAAATCGACACCATCAAAAAAGGCGGAGTCGCCCCATGTGTATTTTTGCCAACCCAATGCCGCGCTGGCACGATTTCCTTGCCACTGCAGATATGCCGCTTCGGTTTTGAATTCATAACGGCTCTGCGTCGAAACGAAATCGGCCTGGGTATCACTTCTGAAACGTGCCTGCGCATCGAACGAAAACTCATCACTCTTCCAAAGAGAATCTTTCCATTTGAACCCGAGCCCTGGTCGCAAATTCCACAACACGCGATCGGAAACAGAGCCTACAGTCTCGACCTCAGGCGTCAGCGACCACGATTTCAGGTCTGCCCGTGAAACGGAGGAAAAGCTCGTGCACAACAGAATGGCTGCCTGATATCGACGCAAGAAATCACCCTGTCAGTTGAGCGAATTTTGATTGAATATTGCATCGGATGACTCTTTGGGTTCAAGCTTGAGAATGCGTATGACCGATGAATCTTCCTGCTTGTTCGCATCCTGGATGAGAATCTCGGTGGGTCGCACTGCACCGGCAATTTTTTTGTACTGACCAAACTGGCTCCTCTTGAGGACCATTCCTCCCAGGCTCAGATGCTCGGCCCTCAAGGGGCGAAACGAGTTCTTTTCAACCCAAACCCGAAGTTTGTCGTAAGTGAGTCCCTTCTTTTTTGCGGTCAGCAACAACTTCCATGACTTGCCGTCTTCAGACTCTTTTTTGGCCGAATAATCTCCCCACCACCGCATCCGGCTTACGTCTCCATTGGCGGCCTGGCCCGTGAGTTTTTGATTCAAGGCAACTCGAACCGAACGCTTGAGATTTGGAACATAGGCCCACATGTCTTCACCAACCATGACCATGTTTCGACCCTTGTCGCGCGCAGGAGCAAGGGTATTGACCCTCGTCTTGTTGCGGCCCTTTGTGAAGACTTCGAGCTTTACCGGATCGCCCTGATCCGAGGAAACAACTTCCACTTCCATGAAATACGATTCCGCAGGACACCGCACATCATCTGCACGCCGAATAATGTCGTCGTCGGAAACACCAACCGCAAAGGAGGGAGTTGAAACACTGGAAACGGAAGCGCAGAGAACGCCTGATATGATTCTCCTCACCGTCAAGAACATCGCCGCTCTCCTCCGCCTCTGCGTCATCTCTTTTGATAGACCTCAACATGGTACATCTGTGTTTTTTCGGCATCAATCAATGACCCGAATTTTTCCGTGACCCGCTCGAATCCAGCCATTTCCGTCTCATGGATGACCCGCAAATAATATCGAACCACCACAAGTGCTTCGCGACTCAGGCCACTGCCCAGGCGCTTGAGGAACTCTCGGGCCAGAGTCTCGTCGAAATAGGAGGGCACATCGGAAATGGACACAAAATCAACAGGATCATCGGACAATCCGCTCACATGCTCGACAACGTTTGCTGCTTGATAAACAATCTCGCACTGGCGAATTCCGGATTGAATCTTTTCATAGACACCTGCCTGGCATTCCACCGGATTGCCTTCATGAAACTGAATTGCCCCAAGAAGAGTCAGCTGAAGAAAAAAATTCTCCCGTGGAAGTCCGATGGAAAAAATCCTGTCATAGGCTTCCTTGTAGAATTGCCGATGACTTCCAGGTGTGTTCTTTTTGGGGAAGTGTCCCTTGTAGAGAAGTGCATTGAAAAAAGATGAATTGCCAATCAAAAAAACCAGCAGATTCCAGCGCAGCGTCGGAAAGTCCTTGAGCATGAAATCATCGTGCTCGGCCTTCGTGGTTGAATTGAAAATGTCATGCGCTGCACTTCCAAGAACCAACCTGCAGGCTTGTGAAATCTTCGAAAATGTCTTCTCCCAACGGCCAATATAGAGAATTTTATTCCAATCCTGCGACTCAAACAGGCGGCTGAAAAAATCCATGCACTCAGCACTCACGTTCAGCCCTGAGAGAATCTGCTTGCGTTCCCCCGCTTGCATTTCAACTGGAGGATATCCCCAAAACCCTATAAATTGTTCACGCGGCAGATTGCGCGCACTTTCAATTCTCAATTCGGCGAGGAGCAACTGCTCCTTCGACAAATCAACACAGGTGAGCCGACGAGGATTTTTTGCGAAGAGCGGCAAAACACGTGCACCGCTACCGGCAACACAAAGCACATGCCTGCGTCCGTCCGGAAGAATTCCAAGTTCAAGTGAAGAATCCTCATTCGCCAATGAATAATTGAGCGTGTTGAAATAGGAATTGCTCATACCAATCTCAGCTTTCTACTCGATTTTGTGATTGGTGTTTTCCACTCCTTCAGCCTTTCGCGAGCCAACTCGCGGCAGCGTTCCAGCATTTCGTCGGTCAGGAATCCCTCATGTGTGCGAATGCTCGACAAGCGCGCACCGTGTTTCAATCCAATTTGATATATTTCCTTGACCCGCTCCAACTGCAGCTGTCGAGACAGGGAGAAACTTTCATACCTGCCATCCATGGTCAGCAGAACCGTCTCTGCAAGACATGCGTAAACCGTTGGCTTCTTCAATCCAATGTCGACATCCATCCTCACCGGGCCTGGAAGATCGATTTCACCACTTTCTATCACCAGCACGTCAGGCCTGCGTTTGGCTTCTTCGGGCCTGATGTCCAGAGGTCGTGAACAGTCGCAGATCACCGCTCCCGGCTTGACCTTCATGATGTCGAGAACCTGCCCGCGCTGACTTGAGGTGGCAGTCACAATCAGGTCGGTGTCGGGCAAATCCTCATTGGGATCTGTTCTCACGATGATTTCCGCTTGAGGAGCAAGTTCACTCAACTCATCCCTCAGCTCCAGCAGCTTGTCGGGGCGCGGCGCAACAATCACAACCGTGCTCGCAACCATGGCCAAAAGCTGCGCTGAAACGCGGCCGATGCTTCCCGTGGCGCCGACAACCATCACCTTCATGGGAACAATTCCATTCTTTCCAGGCTTCGCTATGAATCCCATTTTTTCGACCATTTCACGCGCTGCCCAAAGGGTTGCAGAAGCCGAATAGGAGTTGCCGGTTGTTACGGGAATCGGCGAACGCCGGGCGACAGTCACACCGGAATCGCCAATGACTTTTGTGTAAGCACCAAGGCCTATCATCAGAGCACCACGTTTATGTGCATCTTCGGCAGCAGCCACAAGCTGGTTGTAAATGAAATTTTCATCCATGTTCAAAAGTGCTCGCGGAGTTGCACAAAGAGCATAGATGTCACAGATCACTTCCTGCCCGGTGCTCTCACTGCGGGCGCGGGTCAGTTGTCCGTATCGAAACACAGGGACGCGAGCCAGCATTTGCTCAGCACTTTTGACAACAGCTCGAGGCGAGTGCGACAACCACGACATTCCGGGTGTCAGAGCCAGGTGCTTCACGCTCAAGGGGTGAATGATGAAAGCACAGCGTCTCGGAACCCCCGAGGAAACAGTCTTTCGCCTGGGCTCGAGTCGCATGCCTTCGATCATTTCAAGCGCGTATTCAGAAAGGCTTGCGGCACTCTGCCGATTGACACGAATCTGATCAATCACGGCCATCAACAAGCCAAACGACCACAGCTGACTTGTGATTTTCATCGAAGTGACGTTTGGAGCAAATTCGATAATCTGGGCTGGATTGAATCTCTCAATTTTTTCGCGCTGGCTCGGAGTCAGATAATCCGTGAAAATCACCTTGCCCTCGAAAATCTCGGGAGAATCGACATTGGCCAGCAATGCCGAATATGTCACCAGGACGTCGCACTGCAGTATCCATTTCCGCAGCCAGGCACGTGAGTTGTTTTTCATCCAACGTGAGAACACGTGCCGACCAGCAACAAAACGGGACGCCAGCATTGGCGAAATGGCGCGCATGAAGCCCTTGATTTGCCCCGGACCAGACAAGAGGCGCGGAATGCCCAGGAGGAACAGGGGATCTCCGGATTGGAGGATGGCGCCGAATTCAGTGAAGGTTTCAGCAAAGGGCGTATAAAGTGCAGTATGGAACAAAACCTTTTTGCCCTTGAAAAAATGCGGCTCGTCGCGGAGAAATTTGCGCAGGGCCCAATTCGCAAACAAGGTGCTGATCTCTATTCCGGTGTACACCGGCGTTTTGTCTGCGGAACGGATCAGATCTCGTGTTGGATGATGCAGAACTTCCCTGCTTCCGAAAGAAGCTTTGTCGCGCACTCCGCTGAGAACGAAGGCATCAACCTCTCCGTCGAATTCGTGAATCAGGAAGTGTGCGGTTGAAAAATCCCAGCCAATTCTTTTTTCGGTCACTTCAAAACGAATCTCGTCGAGATCGAATTCTCCGCGTATGTCACTGCCGACATCGAGGAAATTGATGACGAGAATCCTGCGAATCTTGCGCATGCTCATGCCACAAAATCTCCTGCAGTGAGAATATGGAGTGCCTGATGATGCACCTTGAACCTCAACTCGCTTTCCAGCTCGAATGATTCACCATCCGCGAAAAGCAGGTTGCCCATTCCATCCAGAGCCCTAATCACCATCTCACTCGATTTGACACGCTCCGACAGCATGGGTTCGCCCTTCATGCGCATTTTGGCCAGCGATGCGAGCAACTCATAGGGGGTCTTGCCCTTCAACAGCAACACGTCGAAACGACCATCCATCGACCTTGCCTGGGGAGCCACAAGGAGATCTCCACCCAGTCTTGGCTGATTGCAAATGAACACATTGCTATAGAGACCAGAACGCTGTCCTTCATCTGTTTCGATTTCATATTTGCGCAGATAGGCCCTTCGTCCAACGATGGTTGCGGCGGCGAGTCCGGTGTAAATATTTGTTCCTGCGACGTGCGAGGCTTTCTTGAACATCGGTGAAATCCTGCGCATCGCGTTGAAGTCGCGGGTCAGGTATGAACCGACACCCAACCCGCCAACCGTGGCAAAGTAAACATCGTTGCACTGAATGACGTCTGCACGACGCAGGACACGGCGGTTCAGACAGTGATAAATCGACAGCAAATCCGGTGTGAAACCCCAATGTGTTGCGAAATCGTTTGCAGTTCCAAGCGGCAAAACCACGAAGGGCCTCTGCGTTTCCACCAAGGTTGGCAAAGCACATTGCAGCGTTCCATCACCTCCGGCGATGACCAAATCTTCACCTGTCGGCAGCGATCGAATCAGTTTTTGCAATTGAAAAACTGTCGCCGGCTCGTGAACCTTGGGCTCCAATTGCGGCAGGCCAATTTTGAGAGCTGCAAAGACGCGTTCACGATGAACACTCCCAGCAGAGCCGTTCACCACGAGATGGAATTCTCGTGGGCCCGATGTCTTGCCACCTTCCGATACCCCGGACATGAAACATCCTTCCGGCATTCGAGTAACGGAGGATTTTCGGAAAGAGGCTCTGAATTCTTTAAGGAAATTTATGGAATCAGACGGAAATTCCCAAGACCTTTATCAATTTTGAATCAAGGCTCATTGGCCAGAAGCAAAGTTCCTGAAAACATTGTGTCGGAGTCCATTTGAGGGCTTCCGTGCAATGTCATCTTCAGCCCATCCACCCGCAATTTCGTGTTTGCTTCCGCCACACCCAGAAAAACGTCCTCGTTTTCCTCAACACACCAGCTGCAGGTGCCATAGACAAGCCGTCCTCCCGGACGAACGAGCGCGAGTGCATTGATTAAAAGTTGTTTCTGCAACTCCCAGAGACTCTTTCGATCCGCTTCGCTTGCAATCCTCAGTCGTGCATCAGGATTTCTTCGCCAGGTACCCGAAGATGTACAGGGCGCATCCACCAATACCGCATCAAAACCCGATTGAATTGCTATCTCCTTGCCGAAGGCAGGAGCTTGTTTCCCGTCCCAAGCCAAGGTCCGAACGTTATGAAAGCCTGCACGCAGGCAGCGCCGGCGAACTTCGACGAGTTTATGCTCGCGAATATCGGATGCGTAGAGTGCACCCTTCCCTTTCAGGTCCGCAGCGATTGCAACCGATTTGCCACCACCTCCGGCACACGCGTCCCAAACTTTCTGACCCGGGCGCGCATCCACGGCGATTGAAATCTGCTGACTCGCCCAATCTTGAACCTCAAACAAGCCATCACGAAACGAACTCGCCTGGTAGACACCGAACGTTCCCGAGACCTTTGCACTGCGCCCATCGTCCTGCCAGTGAACCAACAGGTCATGAGATTTCAGGTCCTGATCCACTTTTTCCCTGGCAGCCACATTGTTCAACCGTATCCAGAGTGGTGGCCGCTCGTTTTGAAGGCGTAAAAAATCCAACAATTGCGCACAAGACCAATGGCTTTTCTCGACTCGCCTTTTCAGCGATGCAGACCAGACGGGAGGAATGCCATGTGCAATCAGCAAAAGTTGGTAATCAGTATCGTCCAGGTTTTCTTTCGCGAGATATTTTTTGAAAACAACATCATTCGACACGGAATGGGATGTGAATTGTTCCAAAAAGCTGTTCGAAGCTTGCATCAGGTGCACGGGCGAGAGATTGCGAACCATTGCCCATAGTTTTGTTTCAGTTGCCGCCTCGGAAGCAAACCTGTCCAGCAAATTTCTCTGATCGGATTCGGGCTTCTGAAGGAAAAGCTCGAAATCACTTGCGGCGAACGACTGAAAGGCAACCTTGGTCGCAAGTCTCGCCGAACAGAATAAAATGTTGCTGTAAAACCGTCTGTCCTGGCTCCCAAAACGCTTTTCGGCCCGCATGGCCTCGGCGAGCCACTTGTCCAGCTGCCGAGGCGCAACAGAATCGGTGTACTTCTCCCACAAACCCGCAGCTGTTTTGAGGCGATTCGCAAGGCGCGCATCAACGGTCATGCTCAGGCATCGACCTCATCGTCGTAAACAATTTCGGCTTCATCCAGGGCTGTTGGGTCGAAATTATCTTCCACTTCTTCATCCCAATCCAGGTCGAAACGGGTCTTTGGCATTTCGAGCAAATCCTCTTCCGGCTTTGCGCCATGCACCTTTCGTGATCGTTCACGAAGGAAAATACTGATCGGGATGTGCTGAAAACCGAACGCTTCCCTGAATTCATTCTCAAGGAACCGCTTGTAGCTGAAGTGCACGTCTTTTGGATCCGAGCAAAAAATCACGAACCTTGGCGGCGCACTGGCAACCTGCGTCGCGTAGAAGAACTTGATCCTGCGGGACCTATTCTTCGTCAATGGCGGAGTATGCTTTTCAAGAATGTTGCGCAGCGTCTTGTTCAATTCCGAGGTCGAAACACGACGGCGGCTTTCGTTGAACATATCGATGCACGTAGGAAGAATCTTGCTGATTCTCTGATTCTCATGGGCGCTCGTGAAAAGTGTGGGAGCATAGCGGATGTAACGCAATGAAACGTGCAATTCTTCTTGATACCGGTTGATGGTGTTGGAGGTTTTCTCCTCCACCAAATCCCACTTGTTCACCACAACCAGAATGGGCTTGCGCATTTCAAACGCATAGCCAGCAACGCGGGCATCACCTTCAGTGGGACCTTCATCGGCATTGATGACCAGCACTGCGACGTCGCACTCTTCAAGACACGCAACAGAACGCAGGGCCGAATATTTCTCGAGCCTGTCGGTCATGCGGCTTTTGCGACGAATCCCCGCGGTGTCGAGAATTCTGAACTCCTTGCCGAATGCCCGCACGCTGATGTCGACAACATCGCGGGTCGTTCCTGGCCTGGAGTCGACAATACTGCGTGTCTCGCCTGCAATCCTGTTCAAGATTGAGGATTTGCCAACGTTCGGACGGCCAATGATGGCAAGCTTGATTTGCTCTTCGGCCTCGGATGGAATTTGCGGTTTGGCCTTGATGACGTCGGTCACCGTCTCGAGCAATTCGCCAACTCCGCGACTGTGTTCTGCGCTGATCGGAAAGAGATGCTCGACCCCCAACTTGCGAAAATCTTCAGCGAGATGATCGTCTTTTGGAAGGTCGCACTTGTTGGCCGCAACCACGAAAAACTTGTCCGCCCTGCGCAATCGGCGAATCAAGTCTGAGTCGACGGGATGCAGCCCTTCGCGCGCGTCCGTCACGAAAATCACGACGTCGGCTTCTTCAATTGCAAGTTCAGCCTGCTCAACCAACTGGCGCTTGATATTGTCGCGCGAAGTTGGCTCGAAGCCACCGGTGTCGCAAAGGTAAAAACTCGTTCCGGAAAATTCGGCGCGCGAGAAGATGCGGTCGCGCGTCACGCCAGGCTCATCGTGCACCAGGCTTTTTCGTTGTTTGACAATGCGATTGAAAAGAGTGCTTTTCCCCACGTTGGGTCGACCAACAATGGCAATCAATCGCGTATAGGTGCGCACCGGCATATCAAAAAACCTCTGCTTTGTTCACTATTGGGCTTTCACGTCGCGCTGGCCTTCAACCGGCAGCGGAGTCGGATTTGACGCTGTTGGCGAGGTTGCAACTGTCGGTACAGCCTGCATCCACAATGCGGCAAAATCCTGTTCAACTTCTTCGGGATTGCCATTCCAGACGGTCGAATGTGCTCCACGGTTAAAAACCTTCACGCGAAACATTTTTCCACCCGGGATTGCATCGACAATCTGTTTTGAAACCTCGGGGGCAACAATGTCATCGTTCGTCGAGTTGTACACGTAAGTCGGGACCGTCACCTTTGTCGCCGCCTGCACAGGTTCGCATGCTGAGAAATTTACGCCAGCGCGCTTCTCTGCCAACCAGACTCCCAAAGTGATGAATCCCTGCGGTACATTCGGCTTCTTTGGTGTGCTCAGGACGAGTTCCTTGACCGAAGGAATCGGATTTTCCAGAGCCAGGGCAAGAACAGTCTTGTCTCCTTCGTTCGCTTCAGCCGGAAAAACCTGAGCGCCAGCGTTCAAGGCCGCCATGGAACCCATGGACGTTCCGTGAAGAAGAATTTTGCGCCCAGGAAACTGGGCTTTGAGGGCTTCCAGAACCGACACAACATCATGCTGTTCACGACAGCCATAACTTGCCCCTCGGCCGTTGTGATCCGACAAGCCATGATTCGAGAGATCCATTGCAACGAGCTGAAAACCCAATCTTGCCGCCATTTTAAAATAGCGTGCGCCATGCATGTGGGTGCCCGAAACACCATGCACGTGAAAAAACAGTGGCGGCAAAACAGGAGATTTTCGCTGAGCTTCGGTGAGATTGTCATAGACCTTGTAATGAATGCGATCACCCAAAGTACTGCGGGTGTAAAAACTCTGGCCGGGGAGATTCAACGATTCATCGCACGACATATCGAGAGGTTTGTCGGACGGAGCCCCGTTCCTGAGGTCGGCAAATGCATACTCCCGCATCCACTTTGTGCAGTCGATCGTTTCAACGGACGTCCATTTTTCTCTTTCCTTGAAAGGAAAGAGCAGCAGGTCACTCAGGTAGAACAAGGCGCCAACAAATACCGCACCCAGGAATGCGATCAACGCAGCTCCCACGAGAATCAATTTTGACTTCATTATGGCTTCCTTTCGGCTTCATTCGGCAGCGGCAATCCCTGCGTCTGCTTGACCTCAGATTCAACAAATCGGCCTGCACTGGCCACTTTTTCAACGCCATCCAAAGCAGAAACGGATTCGAAAAATCGTCCCGGCATCCGATTCTCGAGGTACAAAACGTCGGTCGTTCCATACCCCAATTCCCCGGGAGTGCTACGCAGTTCCCTCGGATAGGGCCGACTCGTCAAGAAATATTCGAGAATTTCTGAGAAAGTTGGATTTGGCTGGGGAACCCACCAATGACGCAAGGGAATTCGGTATACGTCGAACATCGGGAAAGTCTTGCGGGCATGGTCGGCATCACCACCATCCAGAAAAAATGCGTCAAATGCCTCGGCAGCCTTGGCGTCTGCCGGCTTGATGAAGTCATGACCAGGGAAATCATGGACGTACCAGGCCATCGGCCAGGTCGCATCGCCGTACATGGTCACCTTCGGTGTTTTTCCCTGCCTGGCAGCCTCGCTGAGCCAACGCTGCCTTATTTCACGCACTTTTGGAGTGGTCTGGGTGAAGACGAGTCGCTCTTCCGGGTTGGCGGATTCCGGAAAAGAGAGACGAATCGACTTCCAGCCGGACAAGCACAAAGAGGCGAGCGTAAGCCCAGCAAGCCAGCGACCAGCCTTTCGTCTCCAGGCGGACTCCCAATCGTCAACGGACTTTCGCAGATCAGCATCTCGAAGCGTGCACAACGAATCCACCCACAAGGGTGCAGCTTGCAGACTCCTCCCCATCTCAAGTCCCGCGAGAACCACCAGGGGCATGAGAATGTAAATCAACAGCCAAGGAACCTTTTCACCAACATAGGAATAAATTCCGATAGCCCCGGTGGACCACCACCACAAAAACGCATCGAGCCGCCTCCCCAACGAGACCGACGAGACAACCGCAACCGCCCCCAGCAATGCAACCGCCAGAATCTGCAAAAAATGACGCGTGTGCGTGAAGTGAAGCAAATGTGCGAGCTTGTCGAACGAGTCACTCAGTGAACCCGGCATCACCCGGCTCAAACAGAATTCAGAGATCGAGCACCCATCCGTCGTCAATCCGAGACGCGGCAGAAACAAAACCGAAAAAACCAATGCAAGGGCAAAAACGATGACATTGCGCGACCTCCTGAACATGGTGAACGGGAATCGCATGCTTCGGTTTGCAATTCCGAGAGCCGCCAAACTGACCGACCGGTACCAAGCAACGAGGAGAGCTGGAATCAATGCAAATTCATAATTGAAAAACAACGGGGAATGATAATCGAACGGGCCATCAATTCGCCGCTTCTGGTTTTGATCCCACCAGTAAAGCAAACTTTCACGATAAAGTCCGTCGAGTACTCCATGCATGGCACCCTTGGAGTGCCGAAAGAAAGACGAATAGAAAAGAATGTAGACAACAGCAAAAACCACGATGCAGTTAAGTCTGAGGGCAATCCGCTCGTTGGCGGGAAGATTCCCGGGCACCTGACCTGCTTGCAACACTTCACCTTTTCTTGAGAGCAATCGGGTCAAAATCTCTATGGCACCTGCAGCACTCAACCAGATGAAGACGTGCAAATATGAATTTTCCTTGTTGCAGAAATGCAGCGCAAGGAATGTGCTGCTGGCAACAGCCATCCATGGACTCCGCGTCCAGCGATAACCAAAGAATCCGGCAAGCGAACAAGCCATCCACAGCGCGTTGAACGAATCCTCGCGCAGGAACCGGCCGAAATACATGAACGTCGGGCTCAAGAGCAAAAAGATCGAAATGAAGCCGGATGTCACCAGGCCAATCCTTTTCCTCCAAAAAAGCGGCAGAAGAACAAGAAAGACTCCACAAATTGCAGCCGGCAATCTCGCAGAGATGTCCCCAACCCCAAAAAAGGTCATAAAAGCGCCGACGAAATAGTAAAGCACGGGGCCATGCAGCAAAGCTGAATATTCATGCGGAAAGCCCTGCGAAACTCGATGAGAGTAATACGCATGCAGACTTTCATCGTGATGAAACGGCTTGTCCGACAAATAGAGAAAGCGACTCACAGCCTCAACAACTGCAACACCTGCCGCAAACCAAATCCAAAGATTACTGCTGTTGCGTGAAGACGTGCTAACATCCTGATTGGGTGACTCACCTGCAGACAAGATCGCGTTCCCTCCAACTATCCTCGGAGCTGTTTCGTTGAAGAAAACAATACCATACAAATTGGCTCCCGAAGTGTCGAAACATCCACGCATCGTCGCGGGCATCTCGGTTTGTCAAAAATTGCGCTCCGCCGGTTGGGCCGCATACTGGGTGGGAGGGGCGGTGCGCGATCTTCTCATCAATCCCCAAAAAGTGCCGGGCGACATCGATATTTCAACCGACGCTCCGTTCGACGAAATCTGCAAGACGCTTCCCGACACGCGCGCCATCGGAAAAGCATTTGGCGTCGGACTCGTCGGCGAAGGCAAACACTCCTTCGAAGTTGCAACCTTTCGAAAGGAAGCAGACTACGCAGACAGGCGGCATCCCAGTCTCGTTGGGCCCGGGACGATGGAGGAAGACAGCGCGCGTCGTGATTTCACCTTGAACGCGATGTATTTTGATCCGCAGGCCGGAATAATCGTGGATTTCCACGAGGGGCTGCAGGATCTCAAAAAGAAAACCATAAGCTGCGTTGGCGATGCGCATGTGCGGCTGCACGAGGATCCCCTGCGGATACTGCGATTGTTCAGATTTTCTGCGAATTTTGCATTCAAGATCGAAGCAAACACCGGGAAAGCCGCCGAACAGCTCGGCAGCGAGCTGCTTCACGTCAGCAAGGAACGCGTCCTGCTTGAAATATCAAAGCTCAAATCCGCGGCCGTTCCCCTGTTTGCACAGCTGTTCAAACAGGTTCAGAACCACCTTGTCGGCTGCAACACGCCTGCAGGCGCCTCACCAAAGTTTCCCTGGACATCATTTTCAATTCCAGCTTCAGTGCCCGCTTCCTCACCTGGCATGCTTTTCGCTGCAATCTGCGCAGCCAATGAATTTCCTCTTCAATCCGACTGGCTTAAAATATTTCAAGACTGGCCTTTCTCCCTCGAGGAAAAAGCTCAGCTCGAACTTTTTCAAAGACTGCAAAACTCTCAATTCAGACTTCCAACAAATACCGAAGTGGTTGCTGACTGGCGCAGTTTCCTGGAGTCGATGAGATGGCTTCAAAGACAAAGCCGCATCACCGCAGAAGCTGCACTTTGGATTTTGAATTGGCCTGGCATGGATGATTCCAAAAACTCGCAGTTCATCAACTTCTTGAGCTTGGCATTGAATAAAACCGTTTCGGAATCGGAAGAACTGCAACACCAGCCTATCGGATCGATCCTCGAGTCATGGCTGCGCGGAGAAGCACAATCTTTGCGCGAAAAAGCAAACAAAAGTCTGGACGGACAAAAAGAAAAAAGCGCCCTGGGCTGGGCGCGCTTGCTGATCGACACAAACATCCTGTTGAAAAAAATCAGCTGCACGCCTGCGTCCGGACCATC
The DNA here is from genome assembly GCA_049423385.1 of Silvanigrellaceae bacterium. GTDB lineage: Bacteria > Bdellovibrionota_B > Oligoflexia > Silvanigrellales > Silvanigrellaceae > RFOM01. Next base: position 34,158 of record JBMSQQ010000014.1, read on the forward strand.
TGTACTGATGCTGAATGCTGAATCAGAACTGGAAGAAATCTGCAACACTGCAATTCAATTGGCCGGGCTGGCCCGACGGCCGCAATGATTTGAATATCACGGCCGGCGGGTCACCAAAATCCAAGACATCACTGCCGCGGCAAAGAGTTCTTGAGGGCTGTATATGCCGAGGGCGTCGTGCTGCGGGTGTGTCTGCGGGTGATTGATCCTTGCGACACAAAATTCAAAACGTACCACTTGCCACCAGCCTTGGCGTTTGTTCCGCTCGCTCCATCGCCACCAAACGGCTGTTGATTCACAACAGCGCCGGTTGTTTTGCGATTGACGTAAAAATTGCCCGCAAGTTGCGAAAGAACCGGAATTGCCGTCTCAAGGAAAGTTTCATTTCGGCTGATCACGGCACCCGTCAGGCGATACGGATGTTGTTCGATGATTCGCGCTGCATCCTCAAGAGTCTTGTACGTGCGGATGGCAGTCACGGGGCCGAAAATTTCGACACTCAAAAGGTCATGCTTGTCGGTTGCGACCTCAATCAACGTAGGTTCGATATAGAATCCTTTGCTGTCGTCAGTTTTGCCACCAGCAATGACTGTGCAGCTTGAATCTGTCTTGGCTTTTTCAATCGCCGATTTGATCTTTTCAAATGCCCGCTGGTTGATGACAGGTCCGAGATCGGCCTTGCGTTCAACCGGGTTGATCATTTGTAGTGCCTGAGTTTGCTTCACCAGCTCGCTTTTCAGCGAAGGCCAAATTTTCTCATCAACAAGCACGACGCTGTTGGCAGAGCACTTTTGACCACTGCGGCCAAAGGCTCCCTGAACAATCGCCTGTGCGGTGTCGACAACATCGATATCACGATCGGCAACAAGAAAATCCTTGCCTCCCGTTTCGGCGATGAATCGTGGAAAGTTTGTCCTTGGGAAATCGGTGTTGAACAGATAATTTCCAAAAATCCGTGCCGTGTTGAAGCTTCCGGTGAAATTGAGGCAACTCAATTCGGGATGCTTGAGAACTGGCGGAAGGCAATTGGGCCCTTCACCCGTGATGAAATTGATGACACCCGGCGGAAATCCTGCTTCCTCAAGAGCGAGCATCAACAAATAACTGGTCAGCACTGCATCGCTGCTCGGCTTCCATACAACAGTGTTGCCCGTCAGAGCCATCACCAGTGGCAGGTTGAATCCAATCGCAATCGGGAAATTGAACGGCGTCACTGCGAGAGTGAATCCCTTCAACGGACGCAATTGCAGCTGATTGGTTTCCATCGGGCCATCGCCCATTCTCTCTGCAAGCAATTCGGAATAGAACCAGCTGTTGAACCGGACAAAATCCATCAGCTCGGCCCAGCTCGCAGAACATTCGTTTGCGGTGTATCCGCACTCAACCGCGGCTGTTGCACAGGTCTGGTATTTCCACTTGGCCAACACGACTTCGAGATCGCGAAACTTTTGCAGACGGGTCGACGGAGAAAGCGCGGCCCATGCAGGCTTGGCAGCAAGCGCAGCGTCGATCGCCTTTTGAGCATGCGAAAAATCCGCCTCTTGAAACGAGCAAACCAGTTGTTTGGTTGCAGGGTTCAAGCTTTTGCCTTTTTGGTTTGAAAAGATCTTTTGCCCCCCGATGATCATCGGGACTTCGAGACCCAAGGGAATCTCTTTTGTTGCAGTCTCGAACTGCAACCATGCGTTTTCCGTGTCGCGGATATTTTCAATAGGTTCATTGGCCGGTTCGACCATCGACAAGACGTTCATGCGAAACCCCAAAATGGACTGTATCCTCAGTTGACGATACGTCCTTCTTTAGAGGCTTGTGGGCCTGCCTGCAACCATTCCGACAAGGTTCGAACCTGGTTTTCCGCCGGGATGTAAAACTCAAGCTCCGACGGAAAATAACCTTTTTTCAAGTATTCACCCGCAAATGGCAGAAATTCGCTCAAAACCATGGGTCGGGAACGATATCCCGTGACGCGGTTGTAGGTCGTCAATGGAGTGAAAACCAGCCGATAGTGATGGGTTGATCCCGTCTCATCGGCCACATCCGACCGGCAAAACTCTGCATGCGCCCCAAGGGCGAATTTCGCATCCCGCGAGAGCGAGCTGAAAATGAAATTCCCGACTCCATAGACGATCATTTCATCGTTCCGGGTTGTTTCAATCTTCTGGGCCAGATGCGCATGATGTCCAACAACAAAATCAGCACCAGCTTTCAATGCCAACTGGGCATATTCCGTTTGATGTGATTTTACGGTTGGCTTGAGCTCTTCTCCCCAGTGAAATCCAACGACAATAAAGTCTGCTTCAGCGCGAGCCTTTTCGATTGCCACACGCATTGCGTTGGCGGCAGGATAAGCAACACCAGCCCGCTTTTCGCCCGCCCAAGCTTCTGCTGGATAGGTTGTTGTTATTGAAAAGACAGCGATCTTGATTCCATTCTTTTCCAACCACATGGGTTTCAGTGCTGCATGGATATCGCCACCAATGCCGGCATATGAAACCTTCGCCTTGACCATTTGAGAATTGGTGTCCTGTGCACCCACCCAACCAAAATCCATGGCGTGATTGTTTGCTCGGAAGAAATGCTTGACCCCCGCGGCCGAAAGCCATTCAAGACTTTCTGGCGCTTGTTTCAGTGCAAACGGGAATTTTGGAAATGCCCGCTTGGTTTGATTGGTGATGCTCCCTTCAAAATTGGCAACATTGAAATCACCCCAGTTCAAGAGCGGAATCAAATTGTCAAAAAGGCTGTTTTTCAATTGGGCAGCAGGACCATGCGGTGGAACCCAGTAATCACCAAAAAAACTGACTCGAACCGGATCAACACAATGCGGCTCCCACGAAGCCGCGTTCGCTGACTTTTGTCGGTTTTCAAAGGACGATGTCTTCGATGTCCCGGACTCGTGTGGCGGTTGATGTCTGGGCGGTGTTTGTTGTTTGAGCACTGTGTTCTTCGCTGCCTGACTCAAGGGCTTTGCGTTCAATTTTACACCAGGAATCAGGTGATAACGCACATTGACATCAGCAAGCGCAGTGGACGGCTGGAAAGGTACAGACGACGAAAAAACGAGTGCCGCGGAACAAATCATGGTCAGCATGCCGAGGTAGACGTGCACCTTCGACCACATGACTTGGTCCCCCTTTCCAATTCCTTCGTTTTAATAATTTGGCTCATTGGCAGATTAACACGATGCAACCGGGCGATTGCGGCACGACGATGCAGTCCGACACCAATTTGGCGCGTCCAGTGTATGATTCTGTTGCTGGAACAAGTTTTTTTTTTAAAGAACCGAGTTTCTCAGCCTTCTTCGCCGGGTGGCCGCTCGGCTGCTTCAAGCGCGTCAAGGCTGATAAGGTGGCGCATTTTTTGAATTTTTGTCTTCAAATAACGACTGTTCTCGTTTTGCACCGAGGGAACGATGGCAATACGATCGATGACCTTGATGCCAGCTTGTTCAAGCGACTCTATTTTCGCCGGGTTGTTGGTCATCAGCCGGATGGATTCAACGCCTGAGGTCTTCAACAACTCGGCCGCCACTGAAAAGTCGCGCTCATCCGCCCCAAATCCCAGGGCAATATTTGCCTCCACAGTATCCATGCCCTGATCCTGAAGACCATAAGCCTTCAACTTGGCGGAAAGCCCAATTCCTCGACCCTCTTGCCTGAGATACAGGATAGCACCGCAGCCCTCGCGGCTGATGAGCCGCATCGCATCCTGGAGCTGCTGGCCACAGTCGCAACGGAGTGAGCCAAACACATCGCCCGTCAAACATTCCGAGTGGATACGGACTAGAGGACTCTGCCCGGGTCTGTTCCAGTCGCCCATCCACAGGACAAGATGCTCCCGAGCCGACTTCGATTCTCTGTACAAAGACAACTCGAACGGCCCCCAGAGGGTCGGCAGACGTGTGGTTGAAATGTGCTCAAGCATTGCCATTTGCAAATAACTCGTTCAAAGAAGCGATCCTTATCAACGCATGTCCGTTAGTTCACAATCAATTTTCGGACAAGTGTAATTCTGGACAAAAAAGGCCTGGCCTACAGTCCTTGTCTTTGCTAGCCCCTCCTCAATCTGGAAGAAAAGTGCAGAAGCGCCTGGGGCTTTGAAAAAATGATGACAAGAACATCAAAAAATGGGGCCATGCAATCGTCGGCAAAAAGCAGCTCGCTGCTTTTGGGCCTCGCGTTGACCGTTTCAATTTGCCAATCGTCATTGCTCTGCCAGACAGGTGCGTTGAGCGGATTCGGTTGGGCGCTCCTCGCAAGCCTCTCGGGTTGCTTTTACGCGACCATCAGTCAATGGAACGAATTGATTCAAACCCTGACACCCGAGCAGGCGACTTGGAAACGCGCCATCTTGGCAGGATTCTTTCTCGCATTGGGACTCTTCCTCTTCGGCCATGCAATGACTGCCAAGCAATGGACCCCTATTGTCATTCTTTCCATCTGCTTCATTCCCTGGAGCCGCTCGGTCTGGCGCAAGCTGTTTGTCGGGGACACCTTCCTCGAAACCACCGAGAGGGTGAGTGGGATCGTCACAATGATTGCAGCGGGAATCTATCTTTACCCTGAAATCGCAGCATTGCTGGTCAGCATTCGTCCAAACGAAGCGGACAATCTTTTCACGATTCCCTGGGAGCAAATTCAAGGCGCACAACTGCCCCGTTTCGAGGCATTCCTGTCTGCGATACTCTTCGGGGCTGCTTCAAGCCTGCAACGCCCGCAGGACAGGGCAATTTCGAGTCGGACCTTCTGGACGATTCCAACAGCGATATCTGCCATCCTCATGAGCACCTCAGGATGGATCGCCCTACACGTGGCGGGTTCGCGGGATGTCATCGTCGGCGAGTTCCAGAATCTACCTGTGCACAAACTTCTGGCCATCATTCCTGCGATGGTCTCTGGCGCCGTTCTCCTGGCACTCAGACCTCAGCTTCATATCCGCAACTCGCTTCGCATCGGCAGACAGGCCACCCATTGGTGGCAGGCCCTGGGTTCGTTCACAGGTATCGTGATTTCGTTGGCTCTGCTGAACGAAAGCGTGATCAGCGGAATCGACTTTATCGCATTCACAAGCCTGATGCTGGGCCAATACATTGGTTTGCGTCAACGGCCCACGAACGTGCAATTTGCGCCGCCGCTTGCATCCGTGCCAATGTTGGAAGCTGAGAAATCGCTTCTCAGTAGCCAAAACAGCTGACAGACGGGTTTGCACATCATGAAATTTTCGGTCCGCTCGGCATGCCTCTTCTGCGGAGCTCAGCAGGGAAATGAGACTTTCTACCGCGAAGTCGCCTTTGAGGTTGGTAAAATTCTAGGGCAAAAACAGATTCGGCTTGTTTATGGCGGAAGCAAGGATGGCCTCATGGGCGCCGCTGCCAATGGCACTCTTGCGGCCGGTGGAGAAGTCCTGGGGGTTCTGCCGGAAAAACTGGCCAACAGGGAGCTGGCCCATCCTTCCATTCAGAAAATGGTCAAAGTCGACACGATGGCGCGACGCAAGGACGTTTTGATGTCCGAATCCGACATCTTTGTCGTGCTCCCGGGCGGACTCGGCACGTTGGATGAACTCTTTGAGGTGCTGACCGCAAACACGCTCGGATTCACAAACAAACCAGTCGTTGTGCTGAATATCAACAACTATTACACCGGCCTTATCGAGTGGCTCGAACAAATTGCGGCAACCGGACTCAGCAAGAGCCCCTCCGAATTGTTCACCGTGGTTTCGGACGTTCCATCATTGGCCGGCCTGTTGGCATAGAAGTTTTATCCTGGGCTTGCAGCTGTCGAACATCTCAGGCAAGTTTGCACCAAGACTTGCAAATTGCCCGGAGCCCAAAATGGTGAATTCTGCCGACACATGGATGCCAATTCGAAGTGCTGGCCTCTGCCAATCGGCAAGTGTTCTTCTTTCCATCACTGCCGTTGTGGCTGCGGGTTTGGTTCAAATATCAGCTTCAGCTGATGAAGCGGAAAAAAAATCAAATCCAAAAATTGCCGCGGAACTGAAACAACTTCAGTTGAAAGCGGGCAAGCATGAATCATTCAAAGTGAAATTCGATCAAACGGTTTTCAGCGCCCTGCGCAAAAAGACGACCCGCAGTGAAGGCGAATTGGTTTTTTCACTGCCGCGAAAATTCCGATGGGAAATCAAATCTCCAAACCGTGAACTCTACGTCAACAATGGCGAATGGTTCTGGAAATACGTTGAAAACACGAAACATGCGGTACGCCTGCCTGCCAACTCGGGCGACCTTGAATTCCTCGACGTTATTTTCCAGCTAGACAAACTGTCCGGCAAATATCAACTCGAAAAGTTGAACAAGCTCTCGGACACCGAAGGCAAGCAAAACAGGAACTGTCCCGACGGCCACACCTGCGTGGGTCTTGAACCGGTGCAGAAAAGTCCGCAGTCAAAAGTTGAATTGGCAATCGACCAGTCCAATGGATTCGTGAGTGTCGTCAGAATCGATTTCAGAAACGGCAACCGAACTCTCATCAATTTCAATTCGTTCAAGGGTGGCAAAGTCGCCACTGAATCATTTGAATTCACGCCGCCTCCGGGCACAGCAGTCGACAAGAGGTAGGCGCACCCATGTTCTTCGCCGACAACCTTCAACAAATGAACTGGCGGGTCGTGCTGGACATCGTGTTGGTGTCTTTCATTTGCTACCAAATCATGAGCATGCTCAAAGGGACTCGGGCGGTTCAAGTCATCATTGGAATGATTGTCATCTTTGTTGCATATGCCTTGAGTGGCTTTCTGGAACTCAACACACTCAATTGGATCATTTCTAAATTCTATTCATCCATCATTGTCGTCGTGATTGTCCTTTTCCAGGATGACCTTCGCCGATTGCTGACACGGGTTGGCCGAGGTCCCTTCATCCAGGGAATGGACGAAGACATCGGTGTGCGAGCCATTGAAGAGGTCATCAACGCTGCTCGTACCTTGAGCCACGAACGGGCAGGCGCAATCATTGTTTTTGAACGAGGAATTGGCCTCGATCGCCTTTATGATCACAGCGTCAAGCTCGATGCCCTTGTCAACGAACAGCTCCTCCTGTCCATCTTCCAATCGTTTTCTCCTCTGCATGACGGTGCTGTCATTGTCCAAAAAGGACGCCTGACGTGCGCCTCGGCACAATTGCCTTTGTCCAAGAATCCAAGCTTCAGCAAAAAAATGGGAACACGCCACAGTGCTGCCGTGGGTATCGCGGAAGAGACTGACGCGGTGGTTTTGGTTGTATCCGAGGAAACGGGCAATATTTCGGTTGCCTGGGACGGGCAACTCCAGCGCCAGCCAAACGCCGATACAACACGACGCTTGCTGTTGACTCTACTGATTCCGCAAACCCGCGAATCACAAGCCGGCATCATGAGTTCAGTGAACGTCTTCACGAGATTCTGGCGCAAGATTTTCAGCGCTCCAGCGCCTGCGCCTGTAGCAGATTCAGGACGTGCCGAATTCGCCACGGGTGCCCGAAGACCCGCGTGGGGAGACGCGAAATCAACCGAAACTTCGACACGAAGTGTCAGCAGACAAAATTTGCTCTCAGCCGTTGGGACAATTTCAACACCCGGTGATGAACCACAGCGTTGGTCCATGAGCTTGCGCTTGCCAAGGCACCAGACACAACGCAAATCCACGACGGTGCCGGCTGTGGAAACTCCTCCGGAAAACATCATTGAAGAGGCAATGGACCCATTGTTTGATGACGGTTCGCCCGAAGAAGAGGTGTCCAGGAACGATCACCGTTTTGTTCCCCCATCGCCGCCTGAACCACCTCCAAGGGATGTGACAGTCGGCGGAATTTCACTCAATCCGCCCATCGATCACAGCGAACCACCATCAAAAAGCCAAATGCCTGCATCAACGGAATCCGAGGAAAACCGGGACAAAGACGAAGGGGAAAAGAAATGAATCCTCCAGTCTCGATTCTCAAGCGGGTCCTCAATTTCGTCGTGCACAATTTCGGCCTCAAACTGCTTTCACTTGGGTTTGCGGTTGCCCTGTTCTTGATCGTACGGAGCCAGCAGGTGCGTGAATTCAACCGGGCCGTGCGGGTTCGTCTTCATACCGAAAATGGTGTCATCGTCATGGGGCCGCAAGAACGCGTTGCAAACATCACGCTCCGAATGCCGGACACACTATTCAGCCGCTTGCCAACAGACGAAGAGCTGACGGGCGAAGTGGATCTGCGGAGCGAGAATACGGGCAAGATTCGCGTGAGTTTGTCGGGGGAAAATTTTCCGAACCTGGACAGGCGCTATTCTGTTATCGTGCACGAACCGTGGCTCGATATTGAACTCGACAGAATCATCCAGAAAAAAGTGCAGGTCAAAGTCGTTCTTCAAGGCGCACCTCGAGCCGGATTTGAAATTCACCGTGTGGCAATCGATCCGCCTGAAATCGAATTGGTGGGAGCCCGCCAGGATTTGGCAAAACTCGAGTCAATTTCCACGATCCCGGTCGACGTCTCCAATCTTGGCCCCAAGGACTACACTGCACAAGCCGGACTCGCTCTCGATCTGGGTGCTTCCATAAAGCCTTCCACCATCGACAAAGTGAATGTCAAAGTGAGTTTCGCCGAAAAACCGGCTGCACCTTGACTTGAAATCAAATAAAACCGTTTTCAGGGACTAAGCTAATCATGGGCAAATATTTTGGAACAGATGGTATCCGCGGCGAAGCCAATGTTGGCGTGATGACCCCTTCCATGGTTCTGCGCGTTGGACAAGCTTTTGGACTCGCATTGCGCGAGAAATCCGAAAGACCGCGCGTCATCATCGGCAAAGACACTCGCGTGAGTGGATACATGCTCGAGGGTATTCTCTCGGCAGGACTCTGCTCGGTGGGCGCCGATGTCCTTTTTGTCGGTCCCCTTCCAACGCCTGGAGTTGCCTATTTGACCAGAGGCATGCGGGCTTCTGCCGGAATCATGATTTCAGCAAGCCACAATCCGTTTCATGACAATGGAATCAAATTTTTCGACAAGAATGGATTCAAGCTTCCGGATGCTGATGAAGATTTCATCGAACGGATGATCGATGATCCACAACTGGAAAACCGCGTGGTCAATGCACAGAAAATTGGACGCGCAAAAAGAATCGACGATGCGATTGGTCAGTATGCAGTCTTCTTGAAGGAACGCTTTCCAAAAGCCCTCAAGCTGGATGGAATGCGGATTGTCGTCGACTGTGCGCACGGCGCTGGATACAGGGTCGGGCCAAAAGTTCTCCGTGAACTCGGAGCCGAAGTTTTTGAAATCAACAACGAACCCAATGGATTCAACATCAACCTTGAAGCCGGCGCACTGCATCCCGATCGCCTGCGGGAGGAAGTCCTCCGATACCGTGCGGATGTTGGACTTGCGTTGGACGGAGATGCCGACAGACTCGTTGTGGTCGACGAAAAAGGCAATATTCTCGATGGTGATCAAATCATCGCCATGTGTGCCCTCGAAATGCAGGCAACCAACCAGCTGGCAAACAACAGCGTCGTGGTGACTGTGATGAGCAACAAAGGGCTCGATGTTGCACTGACCAAGGCTGGAATTGAAGTCTTCCGCACCCCTGTCGGCGACCGATACGTTGTCGAGGAAATGCGGAAAAGAAACATCGTTTTGGGTGGCGAGCAAAGTGGCCACCTGCTTTTCCTGGATTCGAGCACAACCGGAGACTCCATCATTGCCGGACTCAAGGTCCTGGAAATGATGTGCAGAAGAAATCGGCCACTTTCCATGCTTGCAGAGGTCATGCACAAGCTTCCGCAGATCACGCGCAACGTTAAAGTTCCCCGCAAGGTTCCGCTCGAACGCCTGCCTGAGTTCGCAGCCAGACTGTCGGAAATTGAAAAGGAATTGGGGAATGCAGGGAGAATTTTGTTCAGGTATAGTGGAACGGAGACCCTGGCACGCATCACGATTGAAGGCCCCGATTTGGTGATGATTCGCACCTACGCCCAGGAACTCGAGCAGATTCTCAATCGGGAGATTGGCCAATCCCGCGAATAAGAGATTTATATGGAGCCGGCTTTCAAACCCAAGAGAAAACTTCTCGTCGATATGAAAGAATCCGTGTTGGGTGCATTGCCCGACTCAGGCGAATTGAGCCGAAAAGTCAGGCTTGGCTTCCTCAACACGATTGTCCGGCCAGCGCGCCGGCTTTCAAACTCCGATGCTGTGGGATTTGCCGAAAAGCATATTGACTTGACACTCGCGCGTGCATTCCGCGAGGCGCTTCAAAAAGCCGGCCTGAAATCCTGCGTGAGCGACAATCCATACGGACAATTGCATTACTACGACACCCATCCGGGTTCGACTGAACAACCGCTTGTCATGATTCATGGCATCGGCAGCAGTGGTCAGTGCTTCGCGCTGTTGGCACTGATGCTCAAAAACAAAAGGCGGGTTGTGCTGCCCGACTTGTTCCACTTTTCAGGTTTTAGCGATCCAAACAACCCGGTCATGACTCGCCGGGATCACACCCGCTCGTTGATTGAATTCATGGGTGGAATATCAGCCGCAGGAGCTGACGTTGTTGGGCTCAGCCTGGGAGGATGGCTGGCCATGTCTTTGGCCATTGAAGCGCCAAAACTGGTCAAGAGCCTCACTCTTTTGAACCCAAGCGGACTGGGTTTTCGCCCCTACGCGCTTCGCGACACACTGGTTTATTTGAGCTGGAGCAAATTCCATAGCCTTTATCCTGGAATCATGAGTGCCTTCCCGTATTCAGGAGTGCCAATTTTAAGCTCGGTGCTCAAAAGAGGAGTTTATCGGGTACTGAAGGACGACAGTGTCAGGGACTTCGTCAAAACCGTCGGCTCGGAAGATTTTCTCGACAAGGACCTCGCCAAGATCGCTTGCCCGACTCTTCTGATGTGGGGCATGCAGGACAAACTCTTGTCGCCGGAAACACCGTTGGCCCTTATCAGGGGAATTCCAAACTGCCAGGGCTACTGGGTGCGCGATGCCGCTCATATTTTGTGCCTTGAAGCCCCGCTGAATGTGTTCGATTGCCTTGTCAGGTTCCTTGACCTCGACAAAATTGAAGACAACAATTTTGTATCCTTGGTGCGGAGCACGCATCGGCTCTATCCGATGCAGGCCATCAGCCAGCAGGAAAACGAAGACAATTGAGGTGAGAGCATGTCTGCGCAGGATTCGGCATTTACTCAATTCATGGAACATTTGTTTGCAGGGGCCAAGTTGCGTCGACAGGAGGTACGGACCTTCATGGATGCAATTCTGCTTTCCAATCTGTCCGACGTTCGCATTGCCTCTCTGCTCACGGCCATGCGCCTCACGCCCCTCTCACAGGAAATCGTTCTGGGAGCGCTGGAAAGTCTGACCCAAATGGGAATGAAGCCGCCCACGAGTCATCACGGCAAGGCACAAACCAAGACGACAACTTTGGAATTCAAGCGTCACAAAAACCTTGTCGACAATTCCGGAACGGGTGGAGACGGATCAAACACCTTTAATATTTCGACGATGGCTGCAGTCGTGGCAGCTGCTTGCGGAGCCAAAATCGCAAAATTCGGCACCCGTTCGATTTCCAGCCGCTGCGGCAGCGCAGACGTTCTTGAAGCTCTTGGAATCAATCTGACCCGCAGTGTCGATGCCATGCAGACACAGGTCGATTCAATGGGATTCAGTTATCTTTATGCCCCTGCATTGTTTCCCGCTCTGCAACACCTGGGTGTTGTGCGAAAGAGTCTAGGATTTCACACCATCTTCGATATTCTCGTCCCGCTTGCCAATCCCGCACCTTTGGCGGGCCAACTCGTTGGCGTTTACTCGCCTGATATTCAAATTCTCGTGGCGCGCTGTCTGCAGGATTTGGGACGCGACCGTGCGATTGTCGTACACAGCGAAGATGGGCTCGACGAAATATCCGTTTGCGGACCCAGCAGAATCATTCAACTGGAAGATGGACAGCAAACCGCGGAGACCTGGACTCCCGGCGACTTCGGAATTCCCACATACAGAAAGGATGCACTGCGTGGAGCGGGCATTGAAGAAAACGCACAGTGCTTCGTGAATACCCTCAATGGCCATAATCCTGGTGCCGTGGAGGATGCCGTTGTCATCAACGCTGCGGCCACACTCTGGTGCGCGTCTGTTGTCAATTCAATCAAATCGGGAATCGATGTTGCCCGTGAAGCGGTCCGCAACGGAAAAGCCTCTCATGCCCTCGACACCTGGCGAAAGAAATCACTTGAATCACCGAGTCATTGACACTCTCGTTGAACTCGAACGCAGCGCCGCCCGCGTCTGGTGGGAAAGCGAAGATCGCACGGCGTGGCGAGATGATCTCTTGCGCCGCCTGGACACTCATTCCACTCTGCAGTTCAAGGCATTTCTCAATCAGGCCTGTGGACGTCCCGAGATTTTCGCTTGGGACGACGACCTCTTGCAATGTTTTTCGCCTGCCACGCAAATCACGGAAACCAGAACATTTGATGACTTGATTTCAAAAATTCACATGCTCAAAAGTAATCAAGTGCTGGGTCTGATTCCAAGACCAGGATTCTGGCTGACCGAATCGTGGCACGAAGAAGAAGACCTCTTGCGACAAGCACTGGCTGGAGCAAAGGAAAAACAGTCTCTGGTGGTGCGTTGCGGCTTTCTGACCCAACAGAGCGATGTTCTCATGGCCGCAGACCTTGGTTTTTCAGGGGTCCAGATTCATGCGGATGGATTGGATCTCTTTGAATTGCAGCTTCTGATCGAGCTGGCCCGCGACTGTCGAATCAGCCCAATTGTGTCGATTTCCAACAGGTCACAGGTTGAGACCGTTCTGCAAACGGATGCTCCACACATTGCCCTCTGCTGCCTCGCTGGAGAAAGCTACGAAGAGTCGATTCGATTTGTTCAGGAAGCGCTGCCAGGAATACCCGCGAACTGCACCAAAATACTCATCGCAAGCGCTTTTGAAGAGAGAGAAATTGCAAACCTTGGCCGACTGGGTTTCCAAAGTGTCATGACAATTCTTTAAACCGACTCTTCCTTGCTGCGTCGCTCAAGAAATGAATCCAATCGGCTACGCCATTGGTCAGATCCAACCTTGACGTTTGAACGCGTGTAGACAAACACACCCACGCCACACAACATTGTGACGATACAAAGAATTTGTCCCATGGTGAGCGTATTGTTGAAATAGTATTTCAACTGTTCATCCGCCTCGCGGAAGTACTCCATGAAAAATCTGTAAAACCCGTAAAAGAAAACGAACGCAGCGCCAATTGTGCCCTCGTTGCTCTTGAAGCGCCTGACAATCACCAGCGTCAGGAACAGCAGCCAACCTTCGCCAAGGCTCTGATAAATTTGGCTGGGGTGGCGAGGCAAGTCTCCTCCGCCTGGAAAAATCATCGCCCACGGAACGTGATCCGATATCACGCGTCCATAAAGTTCACCGTTCATGAAGTTGCCGATTCGGCCAAGGCCAATTCCCACAGGAACTGTAAAGGCGAGTTGATCAGAAAGATGCCAAAAATTGATTCCATGCCGCCTGCAGAACAAGATGATCGCAGTGATCACACCAACGATGCCACCATGAAATGAAAGGCCACCTTCCCAAACTTTCAAAGCATCCATCGGAGCGCGTGCATAGGCATCCCAATTGTAAATAAAAACATAGGCTGTACGGGCGCCAATGATCATTCCCAACATGAGGTACGCAATCAGGGAATCCAGCAGGATGGGAGTCAACATGATGGTACGTCGCTTAATCCAATAACGACAGCTCATGTATGTGACCATATACGCCAACAGATACATCGTGGAGTACCAGCGAAGACCCCAATTTATTCCAGCCTTGTGCAGACCAAAAAGCACGCTCAACAGGACCGAAGCCAACACAAAGAGAGGTCTCAGGGTCGCGATTTTATCCAGCTGCTCAGAACTCAACTGGCGCATGCGCGGCCAGCCCCAGAGAACGGCGAGTCCAGCAACAAACAAGACAAGCAGTCCGGCAATTCCACCCGCAGTCGACATCCAACCCAACTTGAGACTTTCAACAGTGAAGATAAAAGGACTCAAATCGTGCTTGTAATAGTTACCCGTTGCCATTCAAATTCCCCAATCCGGATTGCAACTTCAAAACGACGAACAGAAAATATTTTCTACGAGGATACACCCCGCAGCTTGATTTGCCAAAATCCATCCGCTAGAGTATCGTTATACACATCCGTGTTCAAAATCAAACGATTAGAAATGGCCAACAATACTGATT